>NZ_JAUBPR010000211.1:0-5253 GCF_036700845.1 Microcoleus sp. S13_C5 | reverse complement strand
AAATTGGGACGTATTCTCCGCTTATAAAGCCAGTTTAGGCTTTGTTTGGGCTTAAAATTTGTTTAAGTCCCGTTAGTATATATTTGCAGTTCGCCTCGTTTCATCTAGGGAGTTATCGATGAATGTGTGGAGTTTGCGGTTTGACGCGCTGACAATCATCTTGACAGGTGCATTAACAGTGACGGCGGTTGTCAGCCAACAATATGCTGCCTGTGCCAAAACAGCCGAAGAAATTGCCCAGCTAGCGACGTTGACAACTGTGGAAGTCAACAATACGCTGGGTTTTTTTGCTAGTGGATCGGGAGTAATTATTGCCAAACAGGGTAATATTTACACTGTTCTGACAGCTAATCATGTGGTAGCAAGCCTCGCTCAAAAATACAGCATTCGCACTCATTTGGAGAAAGACTATGCTGCGATTAGAATACAGCGGCTACCGAAAAATGACAGGGATATAGACTTGGCTTTGATACAGTTTCAGAGCAGAGAACAGTATCCAGTAGCACCAATGGGCGAGTCAGAACGTGCTGTTGTCGGTTCTGCTATTTACGTTTCTGGCTATCCGCTGCCAATTTCGGGATTTGAACGAAAACTTGAGTTTACTGCTGGTATCATCTCTTCTCGCTTGGGTAGCGCCTCATCTGGGTATCGTCTGCGCTACCAAGCTGTAACCAGGCGCGGGATGAGCGGCGGGCCTGTATTTGATGCTGATGGCAGGGTGGTAGGAATTCACGGCCAGGGGGATACTGTTGGCACAATTAGGAGTCAGTGGAACGGTCAGATTGAGGAGATAAAAACGGGCTTGAACGCGGCAATCCCGATCGATGCTTTTAGGGAGTTGCTATCACAAAATAAGCGTAACGGCTTGGATATTCTCAGCAATCTTTCTATCAGCAGCGCCTCTGGTCAAAACCAACCGAATCTGGGTTATGGAGGATTTGTGTGCGATACCTCAACGGGCGAGCCGGTGACTGTGTATCAAAACCCTCAAGGGTTCAGGGAGCCTTGGATTCGCTGGAATTCTAATTTCTTTTCTAGTTCTGGCTACGATCCTCTAACTCGCTGCCAACAAGTGACTCAGCGCCTTGAGAATTATAACCGAAATAAACAGCTAAATTATGTGACTGTGGGTATTGTAAATAACCAGAAAGCGATTTGCACCAGTAGCCGCGTTAATGGGCCTTGCGAAGGTTTGATCTACACGCTGCGCCGCGATCAAGATCCGACTCCTGCACTTAGCAGTTTTTTTGTTTGGCTGCGGAATCAAAAGGCGGTGCCTTCTCTTTCTGAAAGCGGTACTGTGCTGTATATCGATGTCCGGGAACGGCTGGAACAATTTTAGATTTTAGATTTGAGATGGATTAGTAATGGGTAAACACAGAACCCCGACTTATTAAAAAATTCGGGGTTCTCAAACCACTACTTATTAGCTGAAAAAGTGAGATATTTTACTTATTTATCACTGACATAATAGAACTCATGATTTTTTGGAACACGGAAGCTATAAAATTACTCTTACATTAATCCAACTCAAATTTTTCAGGTATCAAGCATGACAGCAACTACCCCGCAGGCAACGTCAACAACGCCCGCTTTTTGCGAAGGGATTCAATATTTTTCTGAAACAGTCCCTGGTTTTGATACTTATGGGAAAACACCTGCGATCGCCGAGGGGAGCAAGTCGATCGCCGATCCTGCCGATCCCGTCGCCGTCTTTCAAACGATGCTGGGAGCCGACGCCCTGCGCTACCTGACGCTGCAAGTCACCGCTAGCAAGGCATCGGGACATCCGGGGGGTTTTGCTAGCCAAGCTGAGGCTTATGCCGCTTTGGTGATGCTCGGACACAAGAACATTGTCACCGAAGTCGGCCATCACGCGCCGGGATTTTACAGTGCCATGTTTCTCGATCGATCTTTGGAGGATATGGGAATTGTTAACGTGCAGCAAGTGCGCGATAAATTCCGAGAAAAAGACGGTTTGTTAGGACATCTTTCCGGTTTCATTCCCGGCCTTTTAGCACCGGCCGGTCCCCTCGGACAAGGGCAGCATTTCGCAATGGCTGGAGCGCTTTTGCACCGCGAAAAACTGTTTGCTTTCACAATGGGCGACGGCGGCATGGGCGAACCCTATCCGATGAGCAGCATGGCGCATTTCCACACTGCTTATCCCAGCGTTACTAACTTTTTACCTGTGTTGGTTTGGAACGGATATTCTCAGGAACATCACAGCATGGTTTCGACTAAAACTAATGCTGAAATGATTGCTTATTGGCAAGGCAACGGTTTTGAAGAAGTTATCTTAGTTGATGCTAAGGAATTTGACGATAAAAATCAACCGGAAGATTATGTTGACAGCACTGCTTTTTCGCTCGAACAGCGCATGGCATTTACCAAAGCTGTTTTACAAGGAGTTGACAAAGCGGCAAAATCTGCTCTCGGCGGCAAATTAACTGTGTTTATTATCAAACAGTTGAAAGGTGCCGGCGTCCACGCGCGCGGAGCAAAATCTCACAACCTTTATCCGAAAGATACGCTGGATGCTCCGCACATTATCAGTGCTTTAAAAGAGCGCGCTTTGACTGCTGCTGCTTGGCAATTGGTGCGGACAAATTGCGAGCGTGCGGGTGGCGGGCCGGCGGCGAAAACAGTTGTTACTGAGTTTACATTGCCGCTGGCAGATTTAGGCGAATTGCCTTTAGAAGAATTTGCTGTTGGGGGAAAACCGAAGATTTCGACAACAGCAATGGGGGTTTTGGTAGGGAAAGTTGGCGAGCGCGATCGTACTTTTCTTGTCACTAATGCTGACGGCAATGAAGCATCGGCAATTGCCAATATCAACCAAGCTCTCAAAATTATTCACCCAACGACAGATGACCTGTACAATCAATCGCCAAACGGCCAAGTTTACGAACCTTTGAGCGAAGATGCTTGCGCTGGTTTAGCCGTAGGTTTATCGCTATTTGGAGCGCGGAGTTTGTGGTGTTCCTACGAATCTTTTGCCATCAACGGTTTACCAATTTGGCAAACTGTAACCCAAGCAATGGCAGAATTGCGCCGTCCAACTCCGGCAACTGTCACCTTATTTACAGCGGGTGCATTGGAACAAGGCCGCAACGGTTGGACGCACCAGCGTCCGGAAATTGAAGCTTATTTTGCGGCGATGATGCGGAACGGAAATGTGTTTCCTTTGTTTCCACCGGATGCTAACAGCATTCAAGCTTGTTACGAGTGGGCTTTGACGGCTAAAAATAAGGGAGTTGTGATTACTGCGAGCAAGTCGCCGCTGCCAATTCGCACTACTTTTGAACAGACTCGCCAAGCTTTGCAAGACGGTGCCATAGTCCTGCACGAAGTCGATTCCCCGCAAGCTTCCCAGAATCAAGGGGGGAGCAAGAAAGTTGTGTTTGCAGTTGTCGGTGACATGACTTTAATGCCAGTGTTTGAAGCGGCGGCATTTTTGGAAACAGAAGGGATTGGAGTGCGGATTGTTTCTGTTGTGAATCCCCGGCGTTTGTACCGTCAAAGCGATGTTGCTTGGGATACTTGTTCGGAAGCTGACGGCGGCTTTTTGAGCGATGAGAAATTTGCCGAATTGTTTGGCGGAGATGCCTTGATTGGCGTGACAGGCGGCGCTTCTGGGATGTTGGAACCTGTGATGCTCCGCAGCAATTGCAAGCGGGATACTTTCGCTTGGAAGCGGGGGGAAACTACTGCTAGTGCTGGTCAGTTGATGGCGTTTAATGGGTTGACTGCTGAGGCGTTGACTAAAAGGGCGATCGAGCTAGTTCATTAAGTTAGAATATGAGTGAATGCCCCTGCCTGGTTTGTCCTGGGTAGGGGCTAGTAATATTTAAAATAGGATGGTGATACCTGTGACTGCACAACTTTTAGAAGAAAAAGGTACGCTTGCGGAACAGCGATTGCTTCTCCCCGGTTATTATACTTGGGAGCAATTTGAGGATCTCGAATCTTTAATGGCAGACTCTCCGGGTTTGCGGATAACTTATCTTGATGGGTGGATCGAGTTTATGACACTGGGCGAAGCACATGAGACAATCAGTTGTATTCTTAATTTTTTGCTACAACTCTACTTTTGTGAAATGGGAATTGAATATATTCCTGTAGGTAGTGCGACTCGCAGAAACCGGGCAAGAGATGTATCATTTGAACCAGACGAGTCTTATTATATAGGTTCAAGAAAAGAGCATCCCGATTTAGCCGTGGAAGTAACGATTACTAGCGGTAGCACAAATAAACTAGCTAAATATCTGCGACTTCGCATTGCTGAAGTTTGGTTTTGGGAAAATAATCGGCTTGCTGTCTATCGGCTGCGCGAGGATGATTACGAGCAAGTTTCAAGAAGTGAGTTTTTGCCGGAGTTGGATTTAGAATTGTTGGTACGCTGCGTTTTAATGCCTTCAAGGATTGAGGCAAGGACAGAGTTTCTTAATGGAATTCGGCAAGTGGGTTGAATGCTGAGGAGTTGGTAGAAAGTGCGATCGTCTACGAGGGCTTCGCTAACGGCTTGATAGGTTAAGCTAAAAGGTGACCGACAACCATTGGCTCTCACAAACAGCCTTGGCGCGATCTGTTCTAACGATTGGTTAGACTTGTAGGTGTAAAGTTACTAAGCTCAGAAATATGAAAATTTATAACTTTGATATTAAATCTGTTAGGATCGGAATTATTCCTATTTCTCTTCTCTTTATCTGCGTGAATCAGCGTCAATCTATTGTCATCTGCGGTTCGAGAAATTCTCTTTTTAAAACCGCAGATGAGGGCAGATGCAACACAGACTAACGCAGATGAATTATCTCAACTCCGGTTTCACGATCGGTGATTTTTGGCTGTTGACTAGGTTTGACGCCCGACGATGCTACCGGATTTGATATGATACGATTCTAGAGCTATTCGTGCAGCTTTAACCTAATGATGAGGGGAGAATTTATTCGGAAGTTTTTCTTGTTTTACTGTTAGATAAGTTTGCTTTGTTAGCTGCGAATTTAGCGATAGTGCTAGAAGCTTCGCTGGGGCAGAATATCAAAGTTTGGTGAAAAAAATTGCCTTAATTTTATTCATTTTTTTCCCCACAAGCCATTAGCCAAAAACTCATCATTAATCGTCTATCGCCCGCAGCTAAAAATTCATCCCGCGAAACCAGGTAGCTTTCTATGTCTGATATCATGTCCGGTCGATCAACCATGATATAATCAGGAGGAACACCACCCCCATCAAATAAAGAATGCCAAAACG
>NZ_JAUBPR010000210.1:0-5318 GCF_036700845.1 Microcoleus sp. S13_C5 | reverse complement strand
TTTTTATTTTAATTTATGCAATGTCTAACTTTATTTAATCATAAAAATACCTGTAAGTCAATATATAATAGCTTTCCCGCGCCTAATTTTTATACTTTGTAGTTAATTTTTATAAAAATTATTAACTTTTTTACATACTAGGTTCGGTAGAGCCACAAACGCGGCGGATTAGAGATGAGCTGGCATTGCCTATAAAATATTTATAAATTAATGCTGTGTAAACTTCTCCTTCGATGCTGGAGTTAGAAAATCCACCTGTGAGCAAGTCTTTTTCATTTATCTCAACTGACCAGGAATAGACAAGTCCGACAGATTGTTCTGAGGAAATCAGGCAGTTCACTGGTTTTTATAGGTTTTGGGGAGACCAAATATCCTCGGCATTGATGGGAGCAATATATTCGCCTTTTGATTTCTCAATTGCTAGGTTGCGGGCGACGGCGACGCCGGCATTTGATGGGTGGAATAAGCTGACTCGGCTATCTTCTTGAGCAAAAGATTGGACGATTTCGGCTGTTGTATCTGTAGAGCCGTCATCAACTACTAAAAGTTCTATGTTTTGAGAAGTTTGAGATAAGACAGGCTCTAAGGTTTTAGTAATAAAGTTGTCAGCGTTGCAAGCTGGTATGATGACTGAAACTAATCGCTGATTTAAAGTATTTTGGGAGGTGTTCATGTAATATAAAAAATGGTTTAGGTAAAAGTTTTAGTTCAAAGGGAGCTCGCTAAGGGTATGTTAGCAAATTACCCAACCTTGATCGTACAGCGTCGGAAATTTTAAGACGTATATTTGACCTATATTTAAAATAGGTTGCCAAAAGTCATAAAGTGTGGATTTACTCCGCAGTCGCGATCGAGACTTGGTGCACGAGTCACTCGCGGATGACGTCTGTAAAAGAAATTGTACCGCGCAAGTCCTGACAGTTCGTGGGTGTCCGTATAAACGATGTTTTATTTTATACGGTGGGCTTACTTATAAAATCACTGTTTTGTGCGGTTCAATACAGCCACACCAAAATGCTGCTGGGGCTTTTTCCGAAGTTTACACAAACAATCATATATTTAAAGATTTTGTAAAGCTGTTGTCTACATCAGGTCACTCTCAGCAAGCTATGGCGTAGAATACAGGTATCAGGGGAAAAATCAGATCGAAAATACCAAAAAAAAATCTAGTTGAAGATAAACAGAAATCGAGTTATAAATAAAAAAGTAGAGCTGATTTTACCCTTCGTAAAGTAGCACCAATAAAATTCAAGCAAATTTTAGCCCCTGCAATTTAAACAATTTAGGTAATGATTTCTACCGCCGACCCCACTGTATCCGTTATTATCCCAGTCCACAACGGGGGCGCTTACTTCCGCACCTGTTTGTCAAAACTGGCTCAAGCTGTGCCTAGACCGATCGAGATTATTGTAGTAGCAGATGGCGAAAGCGACGGTTCTTGGCGTCTGGCAAAGGAATTCGGCGCAAAAGTCATCAGGATTCCCGAATGCGGGGGGCCAGCGCGGGCAAGGAATTTGGGTGCCCAAGCTGCAAAGGGAGATATTCTGTTTTTTGTGGATGCTGATGTCGCTGTTTGTCCAGAAGCTGTCGGCTATGCGGTATCAGTGTTCAAAAATAATCCCTACTTAGCTGCTTTCATTGGCTCTTACGACGATGATCCTGGAGATCCTGATTTTCTATCGCAATACAGGAACTTGCTGCACCACTACGTGCACCAAACAGGTAACGAAGAAGCTTCGACTTTTTGGGGCGCTTGCGGAGTGATTCGCCGGGAAATTTTTTTGCAAATGGGCGGCTTTAATGAGAGTTACCGCCAAGCTTCGATCGAAGATATTGAGTTCGGCTACCGTTTGAAACAAGCAGGTTATAACATTCGGCTGTGCAAAACATTGCAGGTGAAGCATTTAAAGCGGTGGAAACCTATGGGTATGGTGAAAGCTGACTTTTTCTACCGAGCACTGCCTTGGACAGAACTGATTTGGCGCGATCGCAAATTGAATAACGACCTCAACCTGCAAGTTTCAAACCGCATCAGCGTGATTTTAACTTATGCAGTCCTGCTGGCAATTTTGGGAACCTGCTGGTCGCTGAGCTTTCTGCTACTGGCTGCTTTGCTGGCCCTACCACTGGTAGCAATTAATGCACCGCTTTACCGATTTTTTTACCGTAAACACGGTATCGTATTTGCCCTGAAAACAATTCCTTGGCACTGGCTTTTTTACTTTTACAGCGGACTGGCATTCGCGATCGGCACTGGTCGCTACTTATACCAAAAAAAGCCTGTGACTGGCAAAGTTAGCTTGCCAGTATCCGCTCCATAAATTAAAGCCAATCGTCCCTTAACATCAGGTCGCTCGATAGTTTCTCAGGGTATTCACGGGTGCATATATCACTGTGACAAGTTATAAATAACTGTATAGTTTGGATCAAAAAGCTGGAGGTAGGCTGAGTGAAACATTATCCTGTTGCGATCGTCGGTGCAGGCCCTGCGGGCTTGACTGCTGCCTACGAGCTTGTCAAGCAAGGCATTATCCCTGTTGTACTAGAAAAAGGTGATAAAGTTGGGGGAATAGCTCGAACCGAAACCTACAAAGGCTATCGTTTCGACATTGGGGGCCACCGCTTTTATACTAAAGTTGAAGCCGTGCAGCAGTTGTGGCAAGAGGTGCTGGGAAATGAGTTTATTAAAGTGCCGCGATTGTCGCGAATTTTTTATCGAGGTAAATTTTTTAACTATCCGATCAGTGCCTTCAATACTCTCTTTAATTTGGGCATAATTGAGAGTACGCTGATTATTTTGAGTTATGTGAAAGTGAGAATTTGGCCACTTACCGAAGAAAAAACTTTTGAACAGTGGGTGATCAATCGTTTTGGCGAACGCTTGTATAAAACATTTTTTAAGACGTACACGGAAAAAGTTTGGGGCATCCCTTGTTCGGAAATTCAAGCAGATTGGGCGGCGCAGCGGATTAAAGGATTGTCCCTGACGACTGCAATTATTAATGCTTTGTTTGGCAGCAACGACACCAAAACATTAATAAAAGAGTTTGACTATCCGGCTTTGGGGCCGGGGATGATGTGGGAAAAGTTCGCCGAAGCTGTGGAGAATAAAGACGGGAAAGTTTATCTCGATACTAAAGTGATTAGCTTTGAGCGTGAAGGTAATAAGATTAAAAGTATTACTGCGGAGCAAAACGGAGAATTAGTTCAATATTCGGCTGATAATTTCATTACGAGTATGCCGATATCGGCGCTGGTAGCAAGAATGAAACCGCAGCCCCCCGAAGAGGTATTGCACGCCGCGCGATCGCTCAAATATCGAGATTTTTTGATTGTATCACTGATTGTCAATCGCAAGGATTTGTTTCCTGACAACTGGATTTACATTCACTCTCCCGAAGCCAAAGTTGGACGAATTCAAAACTTTAAGAATTGGAGCGCCGCTTTAGTTCCCGATGTCAGCAAAAGTTGTTTAGGAATGGAATATTTCTGTAGCGTAGGCGACGAGATTTGGGAAATGTCGGACGCGGAACTTGTCGAATTAGCAACTCGCGAATTGGTGGGTCTGGGGTTAGCAACAACTGCTGATGTGGAAGATGGAGTTGTCATACGGCAACTTAAAGCTTATCCAGTTTATGATGGGGAATATCGAGGACACTTGCAGGTACTTGAAGGTTTTTTGAAGGGATTTGAGAATTTGCAGACGATCGGGCGCAACGGTATGCACCGATACAACAACCAAGACCATTCTATGCTGACGGGGATACTGGCTGTGAGAAATATTCTCGGCGAAAAGCACGATTTGTGGGATGTGAATACTGAGCGATCGTACTATGAAGATTTTTCAGTCGATCGCTCAAAGGACAAAAAGGATTCGGATTTGATTTCGCAGTCAATATAGCCAGCCCAGATAGGGATTGCCATGAAAAAAGCGAACCTGCCGAACTTAATCGGCTTCGCAGCAAGCATCTTCGTGCTCCTGCTTTCAGTGCAGTGGTTTGTCCCTATCCAACTCGACTTAATCGAAGCGATAGCCGCGATCGCTTCTGCTTGGAGCGTTTGGCTGCTTGCTAAAAACAATCCCCTAGGCTGGTGGATCGGCTTAATCGGAGTTATCGCCTACGCTGCGGTGTTTTATCAAGTTAAACTTTACGGCGAAGTTGCGATTCAATTCTTCTATTTAGTCACGAGCTTGCAAGCAATTTATATTTGGCTGCAGGGCGGCGAAAACAGCACAGAAAAACCTGTATGTCGCATGAACCAACGCTGGCTCATCCTCACCGCAGTCTTAGTTACAGTTGGCGTGTTTGGCTTGCGAACAGTATTAGTATATTTGGGCGGTGCAGCACCATTTTGGGACGCCCTGACCACCATCTTAAGCGCGATCGCCCAGTTGTACCTGATGGAACGCTATCTCGAAAGCTGGTATTTGTGGATTGTTGCAGACACGATTTACGTTCCCTTGTATGCCTCGCGCGGGCTATATCTGACGAGTATTTTGTACGCGATATTTTGGTTAATGGCAATTTACGGACTGCAAAATTTTCAGCGGATTTACTCGGAACAAAAGTTAAAACAGCAGCAATCTTTATGATCCTGGGTGTTACTGTAGGCAAATTTTACCCCTTCCACAAAGGACACGACTACTTAATTCGAGAAGCTAAAAAAAAGGTTGACCGTTTAATCGTTCTCGCCTGTTACAAAACAAATCAAGCAGTTGCAGGAAGCGTTAGAGCCGACTGGATTCGGTTTTTGCATCCTGACGCAGAAGTTATCGAAGTGCTCGACGATTTGCCGGAAGCCCCCGAACCTTGGGCTCAGAGGACTCTTGAGGTGCTTTCCGGGCGAAAACCCGATATCGCTTTTACTTCAGAAGATTATGGCGAACCTTGGGCAAAACTGATGGGATCTCAACACTGTGCAGTCGATCGCCAACGGCTCAAATTCCCGATTTCTGGAACGCAATTGCGATCGCACTTAGCCGAACACTGGCAAATGCTGACTCCCCCAGCCAAAGCCTACTTTGCCAAACGAGTCTGCGTGCTGGGTGTAGAATCGAGCGGCACAACTACCCTGGCGCGATCGCTCGCACAGCACTATCAAACTGCTTGGGTTCCCGAATACGGCAGGTGTTACTGGGAAGGTAGGCAATATTCGCCCGATCCTGAAATTTGGGACAGCTATGAATTTGTAGAAATTACCAAGAAACAAGCTGCTATAGCAATCCTAAATCATTATCAAGACGGTTCTCCAGAACTTACGGTGATATTTTTATCTAATTAGAGAAGCAAGCTAATACCCGTTCTCGAAAATTATCA
>NZ_JAUBPR010000031.1:0-58300 GCF_036700845.1 Microcoleus sp. S13_C5 | reverse complement strand
CCTACCGGAACTGGTCTAAACTAACTATGTTATTCTACCACAAATATAGTCTGTCTACTTACGCCGAGCTGTACTAGGGCTTGCTGAATAAGCCTAAAACCCTTACCTCAAAAGACTTTGACTCGCGTTCGGCGTTAAAAATGTGTAAGACTATGAGCTAAAATTAGTCAAAAGCCATGCACAGCAGCACTTTCGTTCATGTACCGAAAAGTTGACCCAACCCCAACCCCACCTTCCAACTTTGACCTTCACGGACAGGGGCAATTATCAGAGAATAATCGTTGGGTAATCATGGCAAAAATAATTCCGTGGTCAGAATTTGAAGATGAATATGCCGAAAATTTTACAGTATCTACAGGAGCGCCTGCCAAATCATTTAGGATGGCATTGGGGGCATTAATAATTAAAGAAAGGCTAGGAACCAGCGACAAAGAAACGCTAGAACAAATAAGAGAAAACCCATACCTACAATACTTTATAGGCATGACAACCTATAGTGATGCTGCACCATTTGATTCATCCATGTTTGTTCATTTTAGGGAGAGAATAGGAGTCAACCTAGTCAATAAAATTAACGAAAAAATGGTCAAAGAGCAGACCGAAGTGCCAGGAGTTATCGTCGAAAAAAAGTCATCAGAAATAAGTGAAACCAAAAATCAAGGAAAATTAATATTAGATGCAACCTGTACGCCAGCCGACATTAAATATCCAACCGACTTAGGACTATTAAATCAAGCAAGAGAACATACAGAAAAAATCATAGATGCTCTACACAATCAAATTAAGTCACCCGTTAAAAAAAACCGAGGACATATCGAAACCGAGCCAGGAAAGAATACCTAACCATAGCAAAAAAACGCAAACCACGACAAAAAGAAAGAAGAAAAGTAATTAAAAAACAACTGCAATACATCCAAAGAAATTTGGCGAATATAGAGCGAATGGGCGCTCTACAGTTATTAACCAAATCTCATTATAGAATGCTGTTAGTAGTTGCAGAAGTCTACCGTCAACAGTTGTCAATGTATGAAAAGAAAGAACATAGTATTCCCGACAGAATAGTAAGTTTAAAGCAACCACATATCCGCCCTATAGTGAGAGGGAAAGCTGGGAAATCCGTTGAATTTGGGGCAAAACTGTCAGCCAGTTGTCGAAATGGGTACGTATTTTTAGACCGAATTAGTTGGGATAATTTCAACGAATCAGGAGATTTAAAAATACAAGTAGAAGCATTTAAACGATTCACGGGATTTTACCCTGAATCAATTCATGTCGATCGGATATATCGAACAGAAGAAAATAGAGCTTGGTGCAAAGAACTCGGCATAAGAATGAGTGGTGTCCGTCTAGGAAGACCTCCCAAAAATCTGAGCAAAGCAATGAAAAAACAAGCTCAATCAGACGAGAGAATTCGTAACTTAATTGAGGGAAAATTTGGAGAAGCTAAAAGAAGATTTAGCCTCGCTAGAGTGATGGCTAAACTTGATAATACTTCTGAAACAAGCATCGCAATAACTTTTCTGGTGATGAATCTTTCTGCCCTGCTACGGCAGGCTTTTTGGCTTTTTTTCGGTCTATTTCATAACAAAAACCTTTTTTGATGTTTTTTGGCTTCAATCATTGGTAAAAGCTATGTTTCGCCAGAACACAATTGACAAAACTTATATTGCCGAGGAGAACTCGAATTCACTCATCTTTCTAAATGCTGTTTTCTCACTTTTTCAGCAAGCCCTAACTAAAAAGTAAGGATTCAGGTCTAAAAACTTGCGGCTCCAACGCTTGTCTGGCAAGGGTTTTAGGGCAAAATAAGGGTTTTTATCTTTCGTGGTTAATTGTCAATAAACGAGGAGAAGTGACAGTTTTTCGTGGTTTATTGAGAATAGAGATTGATTTAGTATCAAGCTCCATATCTAAAGTCTTTGCCCAGCAAGGAGTTCAGTGACCTGAATCCTTACACTAAAAATTATCAACTTACTCATTAATTGTCGCACCAACTTTGTAAGGATGCAGGGATGAGTTTTGTTGAGGATTTAAATGTGATAGAATTTTACCGAATCCCAGTGCAGGTAAAAGCAGCCCAGTAAAAAGGGTGAGAAAAAGGCTTTACTTTCTGACAAGATTCCTCTAAATTTTTGCGAGTATTATAAATTTGGTTGCCAATTCGATCGTACTTTTGGAATTCTTCATCCCATTGCTGATAGTCTGAGGAACCCCAGGAGCAAGCATTTCGTTCTGCCTCGGCTATTTTGCGGAGCGCGCCGGTTTCTCTACCTTTGTCTTTCAAAAGTTCTGTGAGCTGGGGTTTATAAATAGCAGCTAAGGTATTGCCCGTAAGCTCTCGCAACTTAACTTGAGCTTGTCTCATAGCTTCTGGGCGATTCTTTCCCTGCTGCCACTCTTGATAGTAAAAGATCGAGAAAAGTGCTGTAGCTAAATCATCGACAGCCCAAAGCGTACTGATAACACTTCTGGCTCCCGCCGACAAAAAAGCAGTTGAAAAAGTAAGGATATCGCCAGTAATTTCAGTCAATCCCAATCCTGTTTCGCAGCAGGAAAGAAATACATCTGACAACTGAGGGAGACGCCATGCGGGAGTCATTAGCTGACCTAAAGTAATGCAGCCATCTCCTAAAATTAATGTTGATTCTAAGGGATTGTCAAAGCGCGACTGGGCGTGGTGGCTAGAATGGAGGATTTGGACGGTTTGCGCCAGTTCTCGATAGTTACTAACTGTAGCTTGACGGCAACCTTTTAAGCGTTGATTGTCTGGGATATTATAAAGGACTGCTAGTTGCTCTCCTTCAAAGTTGGCGCAAGGCAAGTCGTCCGTCGCATCTTCAATAGTGCCACAGTTTAGGTTATTGCCGGGGGAAGGACGCTGCTGGCAGAATTCTAGGACTTGACAACTAGGTGCGTAACGAATGAGAAATTTTTCTCCTAAATATCGGTTGTCTCCGATGGGTAGTGCAGCGAAAGGGATGTGATGAAGGGCATCATGAGGAACTATAATCAGTTCAGAAATTCCGTCTAAATGCCATAAGATTAGATCGTTCAAATTTAACTCTTTTGCCAGTTCAGTTAGCATCCCAACTAGCTCTTCTTTCCAAGATTTATTATCCTCAACATATTTTTCTAACCAATTTTGGAAAATCCATCCGTGCAAAGCATCCAATCCTAAATCGGTGCAATTGTGTAGGGTAATCTCATTTTGCCGCACCACAAATATCAAGGTGTCGCTAGCAGTGGTGTAAAAGCTCAGAATGGCAGTAGTAGGTTTGTCGATCAGCTTCTGGATGGATGGGACTTCGAGAGGATTGACTCGAATTTGACCCGCAAGCACCGGATCTAAACGGCGAAGTTGTTCCCAAATTTGGAGTTTTTCAGCTTCCAGATCAGCTATTGTTTGATTGTAAGCTGCTAGTGCTGCGCGACTGTTATCAAGTTTGCTATTATCAAAGTCGTTGCTAGGTTGATTGCGCCCTCGTTCTTTGTCAATTTGCTGCTGTAGCCGTTCAAAATCCTGTAAATACTGTTGAATTTCAGCAGGAATTTCTGCACTTGAATAGAGGTCATTGCTTGCCATTAAGTCTACGAGGCGTTTAGAGCGCGATCGCTCTACGTATTCAACAGCTTTATCTAACTGCTTATTATTGATGCAAGCTTGCACGATGTTTGCATAAATGTCGATCGCCTCTGACAAAATTTCTTGGCGGCGAAATTCAGAAGTTGCCCAAGTACGGCTGGTTTCTACGGCTTCGATCGCGATACCGTATCCCTCAATGGCTAACTGCCAATCTTTAATTACAAATGCTATTTTTCCAAGGGTTTCTCCAGTTTTATGGCATTCAAAGGGGAAAGCAGTTGGCGTGAAGACTTCCATTGCCGATCGATAACAGGCGATCGCGTCTTCGTGTCGTCCGAGAATGAAGTAGGACTTGCCTAGATTGCTTTGAGTCATAGCCCACTCTCTAGGAAACTGATTCTGGTTAAAGATTTGTAAGGCAGCTTGATGGGCGGCAATAGCCATTTCTAAATTCTCGTTTCGATCGCCCTTAAGTCGATGCACGTAAGCGTTGCCCAGATTCGTCTGCACTCCGGCCCAATCTGATGGAAAAGCGTCTTGAGTGTAAACTTGCAAAGCTTCGAGATTAGCTGCGATCGCCTTCTCAACATTTTCTACCCGATCGCCATGAAGTCGATGGCGGTAGGCAGAGGCAAGATTCGTTTGAGTTTGCGCCCAAAGTTCAGGGAATTCTTCGGGGGTGCGGAATAACAGGGCATTTTCATAACAGGCGATCGCTTTTTCCAAGTTTTCCGCCTTGTGGCCGCAGATGCGATCGCGATAGATAATACCCAAATTATTTTGTATTTTAGCCCATGTTTTAGGCTCTGCTTCGCGGGTGTAAACTTCCATTGCAGCTTTGGAAGCCTCGATAGCCAATTCTTCATTTTCTAACCGATCTCCTCGGATTCGGTTGCCATAAGCAATAGCCAAATTATGTTGGATTTCTGCCGACATTTCAGGAAAGGATTCGCGGGTAAATACTTGTAGGGCATTTTGGCAGCAGGCGATCGATCGTTCTAGATTTTCGGCGCGATCGCCCTTAAAACGGCGGTGATAAGCATTACCGAGAGAGTTTTGACAAGCGGCCCACTGTTCTGGAAAAGCTTCATAGGTTAAGACGGTGACAGCAATTTCATAACCTGGAATGGCAATCTCTAAATTATTGGCTTCATTTCCTTTTTTAAATTCATGGATGCAGTAGCTCAAAATCATAAGGCGAGCAGCGATTCCTTTTTTCCCTGCGGGTGGTGCTTCAGATAGTATCGCAGACGAGTGATATCGCAACACCTTAACAAAGTGTTCACCTAGTTGAGCTTGATTAGCTTCAAGCAAGAGGTTAATTTCTCGCACTATCCTTTGGTCAACCGTTTGGAAATTCCTGCGACTCTCTGAAATAGCGTCTAATAATTGAAAGAATAAACGAAACCGGGTTTGCTCTTGGATGAAATCCCATTGCCTGAGAAAATTTTCTTGGGAACAAATAGTGGGATCGACGCTGAAAAAATTATTGTTTAATCCCAGTTCTTGAGTTAAAATAACAGCCCAACCAATTAAAAATTTAGCCCTCGTAAGCTCCTTATCTGCTACCAAAATCGTAGCTACCATTGCCATCATTTCCACCAAACCCGCGTCAATCAGATGGGCGTGATTCCCTAAAATCTTGAGTTCTCTGCCACTAGGACAGTTGAGGAGCGCTTGAATCAGCTTGAAATAAGCTGTCTGGCGTTTGGTCGTTTGGGGAGCTTTCTTCGGGCCGAATCCTTTTGCCATATTCTTTACAGGTTACGAAGGGGAGACTACATATAGCGCGTCTAAATCATTTGTACAAATATGTAAGGGTAGTGTCGCCTACCCCTACCAACCGGACACTCTTGGCACCGCCCCTACGGGAATTACACACATGATTTAGGCTTGCTATATATACATCAGCTATCCGTTCCAAAATTACGCAGCATCCCTCCATATTTCTGCTAACTTCTCCAGCAGTGCTTCGGCTAAATCTTGTAAATCAGTGTCGGCGCTATCTACACTTTCACGAGTAAACTCCCCTCCTGCGGTACTCCCAGCTAACATCTCTCCCCCTGCGTACCGCCACTCGTACTCCTCGTAAGTTCGATAAATACGCTCTAATTGGGCAACAATATTGCTCTGCGATTGAGTTTGGATCGTGGAGCGTACCTGTATCGCCACCGGATCGTCTGTTTCTAAGAAGGCGATCGCTTCTTCTAAACGACTAATCTGTTCAATTAAAGTGTCGATCGGCATAAGTTCTGCTACTGCTATTTGTTGCGGTGGATTTGAGCTATCTAAGCTGGGAGCAAATCCCAATAGCTGCACGGAGTCCAGGCGATCGCTAAACTGTACTCCCACATATCCAATCCGATTTTCTATTACTTCTTCGGGTAAAAAGATGGTTGTTTCACCAGGTAAAACTGGGCGGCATTCTAAGGAGCCAATGCCAGTAATTACCAAGTTAGCGACATTAGCTAGCGCCGTTTTGGCGGGTTTGAAGCTATCGGAACCATTCAAATCTGTTTCAATTTGCAGCCATTTTAAATAGCTGTGAACTGCGTAAACTGCCAGTGCATTCAAGTAAACTCGTTTTCCTTTTTGGGCTGTACTTTGAACGGCTGCCAACTGTCGCGCCATTTCGTGGGCTTTTAATTCTAGCGGTACTGTTAACAAAGGTAGTTCTGCGATGTTCATGGTTGTGATTCCTGTTTATATCCTAGAGTGAGGGCTTTTTTTTGCAACAAGGGTTCACAGTTTCTCTTCCAGTGAGAATGCAGGGTTGTGTACTTAACGTTTAACTCTTTTTCTAAATCTTTAAACTTGTCAGGAGGGTCTTTTAACACTCTTCTTTTGCTGAGGAATTGGCAGTTACACTCCGGCTTAGAACCAGGGTAGCTATTTTTTAGCTTGCCTTCTGGATCTTGTTCTATGTAAAGTTCTAGTTGGAGACCAATTCGCTGAATGGTTTCTTTCTGAGCACTTTCAATCATGCCCTCCAACCCGCTGAGCGTAAAATCAGGTAACTGTTCGAGCCGAGTGGTTTCTCCAGCATCTACCGCAATCGGAGCATCTAAACTAATAGGAGCATTTTTGTCAGGAGAATACAAATCTTGAATTCGCCGACGCAAAGTGCCGTTAATCCAGTTAACCAAACTTTTTGAAACAGAAGGCGGGCGCGGCTCAAATTTAGCAATCTCGCGACTAACCCATTCAAAAGTACGATTGAGGGCTTCAGGATAATTTTGATGGGCTGATTTTTTGAGTCCTGGTAGTTGCTGAATTTCCCATAAGAGCTTGTGCATGGCCGAGCGCCATTTTCTACTGTTAGCTGGGTGTTGGCGCACCTCTGCAATTAGAGCGCTTAACCGTCCATCTAGGTCATCCATGCGACTTTTTTGAGGAGCAAGTTAGTTTGTTTATTAGCTATGAAAATTCGCGATCGTGCGAAAATCCTAAGCTATTTTCTCATGTGGTTGAGCTCTTTGTGTGCGTAAGTTCTTGCCGGGAGGGGGGAACAGGCTATTTCCACGCGAATTATTGCAACTGAAGCAGGCTAAACGCAGGTTAGAGAGTGCGTTAGACCCGCCTCGGCTTTTAGGGAGTAAGTGTTCGATGGTTCTTTCTGATTTCTGCATCGACTTGTTGCACCAGTGGCAGCGGTTTCCGTACAGTTCCAGAAGTTGGCGTCTTTTGTTGCGTCTTGAAGCTGGGGACATAAAGCTTTGGGATGCTCGCGGCTGTTACGTGTTCATTTACATATCAGCTCCCTGCTAAAAATTTACGCAGCAGTTTCTAACAGAGGGATAACATTTGCTTTAAGTCTTTTCATCACATTGAAATGAACTTAAATACCCAGCTATACGTCTGTCGCTTGTTTTATAAGAGAGTCGGTGATTTTGTGAGAAGTTAAATTTTTAATCTGATGACGATTGCTCAAAAGTTTGAAAAAGCGAGATCCCTTTCTTCCCACACTATATATAGTGTGCCTGCGTCCAGGACTGTAAATGTACGATCGCCCCGCAGTTTCAGCGCCCCGCGTCCTGTTACACTGGAATCCTGCGGTTGTGTGCGATCGGTGCGATCGACCTTTCTGAAAAAAAACTAAAATTCTGTAGCCTGCGATACATTTATTTGGTTAATGATTGTTTAAACTCTCCAAGTGTAGATTGTGTACTCTCCATAATTCTCCAAAACCCCTAAACGAGTGCGTTGTTTGCTGGACTGCGATTTATCGATCGTCGAACCGTTAAAAACCATAAGTAGTTTTGACCTGAATTCATCGGAATTGATTCGCACAAAATTTTTGAGCTGACCAGGGTGAATATTAGTTACTAAATTTGTGCAGTGCAGACATCTATAATGTTGACTCAAGTTTGTACAGGCTCTTGCCATCTATCTTCTTGCTAATAACCGCAATCCAACCGCATCTCACACAGGATTGTCACACCCGATGGAGGGCGAAGTCATTGCGCCTCGCTCCTCCAATCTTTTAGAGTCTGCCAAAAAGGCATTCTCCCCAAAGTTAGCTTTGACTAAAAACGTTGGGTAAATCCAACATATTCGTCAATCGTTAGACTTTTGCTAAGATCTATTTTTTATCAACAACTCGTCCTGCAATCCCAATAAAAATAACCATGAGTGGAAACCAATCGCGCGTTCAAGCAATTTCTCAAATCGTCAACCGCAAACAGATGCCTGCCCAGCCTCCCAAGCGGTTAGAAGATATGTGGGCAACAGACGTTTTTAGTCTGAGCAAGATGCAAGAAAGTCTGCCCAAAAGTATTTTCAAATCAGTAAAAAACACCGTTCAAACCGGTCAAAAACTCGATGATTCCGTAGCGGATGTAGTTGCAGCAGCAATGAAAGATTGGGCTATTTCCAAAGGAGCCCTGTATTACGCCCACGTATTTTACCCGCTAACCAACAGCACCGCAGAAAAGCACGATGCTTTCATCTCAGTGCAAGGCGACGGGTCCGTCATCTCAGAATTTGCAGGGAAAGTTCTCGTACAAGGCGAACCCGATGGCTCCTCATTCCCCAACGGCGGCATCCGTTCCACTGCGGCCGCTCGCGGATACACAGCCTGGGATGTCACCAGCCCTGCTTATGTCATGGAAACAGACAACGGTATGACCTTGTGCATTCCCACTGTTTTCATCTCCTGGACAGGTGAAGCCTTAGACAAAAAAACGCCGCTTTTGCGTTCCATTGCCGCAATGAACAAAGCAGCAACCCGAGTGTTAAAGCTATTAGGAAATACCGACGTTGCTCCCGTCAATTCTAGTTGCGGTTCCGAACAAGAATACTTTCTGGTAGATGCCAATTTCTCCACCAGCCGCCCCGATTTACTGCTAGCAGGTCGCACCCTTTTCGGCAAACCTCCTGCCAAAGGTCAGCAATTTGACGACCACTATTTTGGAGCGATTCCAGAGCGCGTTCAAGTCTTCATGCAAGAAGTAGAAGAAAGAATGTACCGGCTGGGAATTCCTGCCAAAACCCGCCACAACGAAGTAGCTCCCGGTCAGTTTGAAATTGCACCAGTTTTTGAAGCAGCAAACGTCGCCAGCGACCACCAACAGTTAACCATGACAATTCTCCGCAACACTGCGAAGAAACACGGTTTTATGTGCTTGCTGCACGAGAAGCCTTTCGCCGGCATTAACGGTTCCGGCAAACACGTCAACTGGTCGGTCGGGAATGCCACCCAAGGAAACTTATTAGACCCAGGCGATACACCGCACTCGAACATACAATTTCTAGTTTTCTGCGGCGCTGTGATTCGCGGAGTTCACAAATACGGGCCACTGTTGCGCGCCGTAGTTGCTACTGCCAGCAATGACCACCGATTGGGTGCAAATGAGGCTCCACCAGCAATTATCTCTGTCTATTTGGGTTCGCAATTAGAAGATATCTTCGGGCAAATTAGCCGGGGAGAAGTTAAGGACTCTAAATGTCGGGGAATTATGAACTTAGGTGTAGAAACACTGCCTACTTTCATGAAAGATGCTGGGGACAGGAACCGGACTTCGCCCTTTGCCTTTACTGGAAACCGATTTGAATTCCGTGCAGTAGGTTCCGGTCAGTCTGTTTCCGGGCCGCTGGTGGCGATGAATACAATTCTTGCAGATTCTTTGGACTGGATTGCTAACAAATTAGAAAGCGATTTGGCTAACGGAACTGAACTGAATGCTGCCATCCAAACACTTCTGAAAGAAGTGATGGACGAGCACGGTGCGGTTGTATTTGGCGGCAACGGCTATTCGGAAGAATGGCACCAAATGGCTGTTGAGGAACGGGGTTTAGCTAACTTGCGGACTACGGCAGATGCTTTGCCCGTGTTGAAGGAAGGATACATTGAAGACTTGTTTGAAAAGACAGGTGTTCTGACTCCAGTTGAATTGGAAAGCCGTTACGATGTTTATGCAGAGCAGTATTTGCTGGCAATTGAAGTCGAAGCAAAACTGGTAATAAGCATGGCAAAAACCATTATTTACCCCGCAGCAGTGAGGTATTTAGCTGAACTTTCCGGCACGATTTCTAAATTGAAAGAGATTGGGATTGAACTGGAAAAGGGAAGTGCCGAAAAAGTAGCGGTGTTGGTGAAGTCCATGATGGATACTGCAAGCAAATTGAGTGATGCTTTGAGCAAGCACGATTTTGCTTCGACCGAAGACCATATGCAGTATGCTTCGCAAACAATTCGTCCTTTGATGGATGAGGTTCGCAAGTATGCGGATGCTCTGGAAGGTGAAGTGGCTGATGATTTGTGGCCGCTGCCTACTTATCAAGAAATGCTGTTTGTTAAGTAATCGCAAATTCGGTTAATTGCAGGTTAGAGTTGTAAGGACACGGCAGTGCCGTGTCCTTACTTGTTTTTGAGCTTAAATGAGTGTGACGCTGAATTTGTCAGAGTCATTAAATGCGATCGAGAGTAAGAGTTGTGAAGATTGTTGAGATACCGTTCAACAAATTTATCGGCGTAGAAAAAGTAACCTTGCTGCGAAAAGCTATTATGCGAATTCAATCTCTTTTCAAACAAATGACTCTGGTGGCTCTAGCTCTGGTTTTTGCGATCAGTTGCAGTCGATCGACTCCGAACGTAAACTCTTCCCCTGAAGCAAGTACCTCTAGCAGCTTTAAAGTGGCGTTGGTCGTCACAGGCTCCAAAGACAAGAACAGTTGGGCTCAAGCCTGCTTTGAAGGGTTAAACCTAATCAAAGATAAATTTAATGCTCAGGTAGACTTTACTGGCCTTGACAATGAAGATGGTGAAGCTACCCTTCGCAAATATGCCCAGTCAGGCTATGACCTAGTAATTGCATGCAGTGGTGGCTATGTCAAAGCTGCCGAAAAGGTCGCTCAAGAATTTCCGCGAACGAAATTTGCCATGGTTACAACGTATCCAGGGAATAACCAAAATTTGGGGGCTGTTGCCTTTCGATCGGGTGAGGTGGGGTACCTCACAGGCGCTTTGGCTGCCATGAAGACCAAAAGCAATAAAGTTGGCTATATTGTGGGTGCACCTTATCCGGTTTACAAAGAAGAAGAAGCCTTGTTTAGGCGGGGAGTGAAGGCAACGAATCCCTCTGTTCAAGCCTCGACAGCTTTTCTCAACACTTGGATTGATACGGACAAAGCCATCAAAGTCGCAACGGATATGGTTGCCTCTGGAGTAGATGTTTTGGCAATCAACGCGGATCAGGCAGGGTTAGCCGCGCTAAAAGCCGTTACGCAAAAGCCAGGAGTCCTTGTGATTGGTTGGGCAAAGGATCAGTACGAAGTGGCTCCCGGCAAAGTCCTAACTAGCGTTCTGCAGGACATTCCCAATCTGGTGCTAAATGTGGCAGTGTTAACCCAGCAAGGTCGCTGGGAAGGAAAACTTTACAAGTTTGGGCTCAAGGAAAAAATCTATGACTTTGCTCCTTTCCGTGGCACTCTCACGTCTCAGGAAGAGGAGACTTTTAAGACCATCCGAGAAGCTGTGACGACTGGCCAAATTGATGTTTCTCCTTAGTGCGCGCATTAATTGATTTACCAATATTGATTCTACGTCCGATGAAAAATCAACGCAACGATCGCGCTCTGCCGATTGCCAAAAGCTCCCCTTCACATCTCTGGCAACCCTTCTTTTCTCTTGCAAATCAGCTCCGCTATGGTTTGATATTTTTGGTTCTCCTGAGCTTACTTCCCACAGGTGGTTTGCTGATCTACCTCAGCTTTCAGGCGCAGATCCAGCAATCGCGATCGCTCCAAGAAGAGCGCAGTCAGACAGCAGCAGGGCAGATTGATAATTATTTAGATGACTTGAAACGAAAACTGAGCTATTTAGCTAGGGTCAAAGGACTCACCAACTTTCAACCTCAAGCGCAGCAGAGCCTGTTGGAAGGGTTGAGTCGTCATAATGATGCTTATGAAGCCGTTGCGATTTTGAACCGGAAGGGACAAGTTGTCGCGTCAGTTTCGCCCTACGAACCGCTCAAGTTAGAAAATCCCGCCAATTCGCCACTGTTTATTCGTGCCTTTAAACAACAGGAAGATTATGTCAGTCCTGTAGAAATTAATCGTCAAACCCACGAACCAAAGACCATTCTGGCGGTTCCGATTCGGAATGAGCGAGATGAGGTGGATGGGGTGCTATTAGCGCAGGTAAATCTCAACTTTCTCTGGTTTATTGTTTCCCAAACAGAGGTGGGCAAGACGGGCTATGTCTATGTAGTTGATGAGCGTAATTTTCTCATTGCTCAAAAGGCTCGTAAGCCAGAAACGTTTCAACTTGAAGATCTTTCTAAGCGTCCCTTTTTTCAATTCTTGAAAGCATCCCAAGATACTAAGCGCCTTAACGTTTATCAAGGTCTAAACCAGGTAGAAGTATTGGGTGCCAGTGCCTTAGTTCGGAGCGTGAATTGGAAGGTGGTTGTAGAACTGCCAACGGCTGAGGCTTATGCTCCCGTTTACCAAATGCTCTCAGTTATGGGAGGCTCATGGGCGGTGGTGACGATCGTTGCTGTTGGCATTGGCTTTCTATTTATTCGGCAAATTGTGGTGCCCCTTGAGCGCTTAACTACGGCAGCTACTGAACTCAGTGCGGGGCAATTAGAGACACGGGTCAACATCGACAGCCAAAACGAATTGGGGACATTGGCGATCGCCTTTAACAATATGGCAGCCCAGTTAGAGGAGCTGATTAAAGCAGTTGAAGTTGAACGCAATTTTGTTTCAGCTATTCTTGAAATTGCAGGTGCCCTGGTAGTTGTGCTCGACCCGCAGGGACGAATAGTTCGCTTTAACCGAGCTTGCGAACAAATGACTTATTACTCGTTTAGTGAAGTGAAAGGGCGCTACATTTGGGACTTGTTCCCGAACTCAGACTTAGTTGGACAAGCCAAAACTGCTTTTGAGTCTTTACAATCTGGTAATTTTCCCCAACAGTATGAAGGCAGTTGGGTGAGCAAAGATCAAAAACTTAGACTCATTGCCTGGTCAGATACTGCTTTAGTCGATGATCGAGGTGAAATTGAGTACATCATCAAAACAGGCATTGACATTACTCAACGGAAACAGGCAGAAGAAGAACTCAAAGCGTCGGAGCAGCGGCTATCTTTTCTATTCCGCCAAAGTGCACTGGCAGTTGTGGAATGGGATTTAAACTTTAAAGTCACTGCTTGGAATCCAGCGGCAGAGCAGATTTTTGGTTACACGGCTACAGAGGCGATCGGACACCATGCCGCAGAATTAATTGTGCCTGCGTCTGCCAGAAAGATAGTCGATCAAGTTATGAACGAGTTGTTGAGTCAGGTTGGAGGAATCAACAGTGTCAACGAAAATATTACCAGAGACGGCAAAACCATTATTTGCGAATGGTTCAATACGCCTTTAGTAGGGGAGGGTGGAAAGATTGTTGGAGTTGCATCCTTGACACTGGATATTACTGAGCGCACGCAAGCCGAAGCTGCGTTAAGGCAAGCAAAAGAGGAAGCTGAGGTTGCACTCAAAACCTTGCAGCAAACTCAGGCCCAACTCCTTCAGGCAGAGAAAATGTCAGGTTTGGGGCAACTGGTTGCTGGTGTTGCTCACGAAATTAATAATCCAGTCAACTTTATCTATGGCAACCTGAGCCATACTGCGGACTACACGCAAAATTTACTAAAGTTGATTCAGCTTTACCAGCAAACCTATCCAACTAATGCCCAAATTGAGGAAAAAATTGAAGAGTTCGATCTGGACTACATTAGTGAAGATTTGCCCAAAATGCTGACTTCAATGAAGGTAGGAGCCGATCGCATTCGTCAAATTGTCCTGTCGCTACGAAACTTCTCGCGGCTAGATGAGGCAGAAATGAAGCCAGTTGATATCCACGAGGGAATTGACAGCACATTGATGATTTTGCAAAATCGACTGAAGGCAAATCCGGCTCATCCTGCTATTGAAATTGTCAAGGAGTACGGCGACTTACCGCTAGTAGAGTGCTATGCCGGACAGTTGAACCAAGTCTTTATGAATATTCTGGCCAATGCGATCGATGCTTTAGAAAACTACGACAATCAGCCTTATACAAAAGACATCCCAAAGAATCCCAATCGCATCACTATTCGGACTAAGCTAGTGACAAACGAAACTCAGCCCGGTTATTCAAAAAATGTAGTAATTCAAGTTCAAGATAATGGGCCTGGGATGACGGAAACTGTTATACAACAGGTGTTCAATCCCTTCTTCACCACGAAACCAACGGGTAAAGGAACTGGATTAGGGCTATCCATCAGCTATCAAATTGTAGTTGATAAGCACGGTGGCTTCATCCAGTGCTTCTCTCAACCCCATCAAGGAACAGAGTTCCGAATTGAAATTCCTGTCTTGCAAAGCGGTGCTCTAGCACTTGTTGGTAAATAACTGCGATCGCATTTCTCTATATATAGCGTTTATTAAGTAGCTTGGAAACTGTTATCTCGCTTCTGAATGATTTGGGTAAATAAAAGAAAAGTGGTCAGCTCAAATTCAAGAAAAAAAAGGGGTAGACAAGTAGTTAATGCTAGCAGCGGGCGCTCTGACTCTTTACAGCAGGCTTTAAGAAGTCGGGGATTTAACATAAGATTAGATCGACATACTTAAAACTACATAAATGGCAGTCCCGCGTCTCGAACAATTTAGAGGTTGTCTGATCGGTCAGTGTCTCGGCGACGCTATAGGCTGTAGAGTAGAAGGCTATCCTCCCGAAGTTTGCCAAAACTTTGTTAGCTACGAAGTTAGACTCAAAAAAATCAAAGATCGCGATCGCTTCGGCTTTCCTTTTGGTCAATACACCGACGACTCCCAACTCGCCCGCGAACTCCTCCAAAGCTACCTCGCTTGTGGCGAATTCGACCCCAGCGACTACGCCACCCGTATTGCTGACATTTTCGCTCAACAGCGCATTGTCGGGCGCGGTCGATCGACAGAAGAAGCTGCAAACCGCCTGATTCGGGGCGTTGCTTGGCAAGAAGCTGGTACTCGTGCTCCCAATGCTGGTAATGGCAGTGCGATGAGGGCTGGACCGATCGGCTTAATATTCTACGATCGCCCGTCCCAGCTTGTACAAGCTGCTTGCGATCAAGGGCGCATCACCCATCAAGATTCGCGGTGTTCTGCCGGGGCTGTGGCGATCGCCGGGGCTGTGGCGAGCGCGCTTCAATCTGACATGATTGAAACTGAGCCATTTCTCGGTCAACTGAGCGAATGGGTAGGAGAAGTAGATCCTTCCTTTGCTGCTTTGCTCAAAGATTTGATTGATTGGGTCAAATTGCCTCCAGAGTCAGCCGTAGAGTTGATTTCTAGAGCTGGACTCCCGTCAAACTACGAGCACTCTTGGCAAGGAATTTCCCCTTTTGTAGTCGGTAGCGTCTTGTGGAGTTTATATGCGTTTTTGAGAACGCCTCAAGATTACTGGGAAACTCTCTGCACTAGCATCGCCGTCGGTGGCGATGTGGATACCACCGCAGCAATGGCTTGTGCCATCAGCGGGGCATTTCTGGGCCTAGAAGCCATCCCGAATCAACTAGCGGAATTTTTGAACGATCAGGGTAGCTGGCGTCTGGGCGAACTGATTAAACTCGCTGACAATTGTTATCAGTTGAAAGTCAAGTTGTAGTCGCTTCTCACAACTTAGGACTTATGATTAGGGCTAAATAAATTTGGACGATCGACATTTGTTTCTAAATCAGTCGATCGTCCAGACTCAAATTCCCTCTATCAAACGATTTTCTCGCTAGAAAGTTCCCCACTAGCAGGAGGCTCTACCGTATCGCCAAAGGCAATCCGCAGAAAAGGCGGAGCCAAAAAAGTTGTCAGAATCACCATGATAATAATCGAGACTTCTAACGGTTTATCCAAAACCCCACTCGCCGAACCGATGCCGGCAAAAACTAACCCGACTTCGCCCCGAGGAATCATCCCCACTCCGATCGCCAATCGATTGATTCCAGGCTGACCAAACACCACCCAACCTGTTACGATCTTGCCCAAAATCGCAACCACAATCAAAAATACGGCAATCAAAAGTCCCGCCCGATTATCCGGCACTGTTGGGTTCAAAACCCCCAAATCCGCCCGAGCCCCCACCGTTACAAAAAAGATGGGTACAAATAAATCGGCGATGGGTTTCACCATTTCATCCAACTCCTGGCGGGCATCGCTTTCATCCAACACCAAGCCCGCAGCAAAGGCACCCAAAATCGCTTCCAGATGAATTGCATTGCCCAGAAAAGCCATGAAGTAGGCAAAAATAAATGCCGGGATGATAATATTGCCGCGAGTTTTGAGTTGACCCACCACCGCCGAGAAGGTTTTGTCGAAGATGCCCCCCAACAGAATCGAACCTAGCAGAAAAACAGTTGCACTGACAATCAAATAGATGACATTAACAACATCAATCTCCCCGGTTTTGGCTAAACTGGCGACAACAGCCAGGACAATAATTCCCAACACATCATCAATCACCGCCGCACCGACAATAATTTGACCTTCTTTAGAGTTCAGTTGTCCTAAATCAGACAACACTTTAGATGTAATTCCAATGCTGGTTGCCGTCAAAGCTGCCCCCGCAAAAATTGCTGGAATTGCTGCCGTGTGGAAAATTATCATCAAGCCCGCAGTACCAGCGGCAAAGGGAACTGCCACACCTACGCAGGCGACAACGGTAGCTTGAATTCCAACTTGCTTGAGTTGTTTGAGATCCGACTCTAAGCCAATTTCAAACAGCAGAATAATCACGCCTAATTCAGCTAGCACTGCAATGACTTCACTCTGCGATTCAAAGACACTCGTGAGTGCGGCAGGGGATAGATGATTAATCGATTGCAGAACAGTCATAATCCCTGAGTTGGATGCTGACAGCTCGCTTCCGGGAAAAACGATCAAGTGTAAAGCAGATATTCCAATAATCACCCCTGCTACAAGTTCACCCAAAACCGGCGGAAAATCCAATTTTAGAGCTACTTCCGCGCCGATTTTACTGGCGAGATAAATCACTACCAAACTGAGCAAAACTCCGCTCATAACGATCGGCGAATTTTCTGCCTCGACAGTTGCTAACAAAGGTATGGGATCAACTAGGGATGCCATCCCAGAACTTAAAGCTGTAATTGTATGGTTCAAAAACATGGGTACGATTATGGTAAGAAAGACGATTCTACGCTGACTGTTGACTGTTGACTGTTGACTGTTGACTGTTGACTGTTGACTGATGACTGTTGATTGTGAGTCAGAAAATTGATAACTGTTACATATTGGGTAGCCAGTTAACTCCACATGACGATCAAGCAAAACTCGAAGAACCCAAATCTGGCGGTACATCCTGCCACCGCCCTTGTCCGACTGCTTGAATTGCTTCTTTTAGCAAGATATCGCCGGTATAAATTGCCCTACCGACGATCGCACTTTTGACACCAATTGGTTCCAAAGCCAACAAACTCAACAAATCTGCGATAGAACTAACGCCACCGGAAGCAATCACCGGAATCGAAATAGCGTTAGCAATTTCGCGCAAAGATTCCAAATTCGGCCCTTCCATAGTACCGTCGCGGTGAATGTCGGTGTAAATAATTTCAGCCGCCCCTAACTCGGCCATTTTTTGCGCCAATTCTGTTGCTAAAACTTCCGAAGTTTCTAGCCAGCCTCTAGTCGCAACTTTACCATTTCTGGCATCGATGCCAACCAGAATTTGGCCGGGAAATTCGGCGCACAATTCGCCTACTAATTGCGGTTTTTCGACGGCGACAGTGCCGAGAATGACGCGCCGAACGCCTAAATTGAGGATAGCAGCAACAGAAGCACGATCGCGCATTCCCCCACCTACTTGACAGGGAACGTCTACTGATCGGACGATCGCTTCAATGGCTGCTTGGTTGACGGGATGACCTGCTTTGGCGCCGTCGAGGTCTACTAAATGCAGCATGGTTGCGCCTTCATTTACCCACTGTCTGGCGACTGCGACGGGGTTGTCGTTAAAAGTTTGAGACTTCGCGTAGTCTCCCTGATACAATCTGACGCATTTTCCATCCAATAAGTCGATCGCTGGAATTACATTCATAATTTTTCCTCAAATTGGTAATTATACCAGCTAAATAAAAGAATGCAACTTTAGGCAATCTCCCAACCCCTACATAATCATTCATTCCGAATTCTAAAATCTAAAATCTAAAATCTAAAATGGTATTACCGATTACCATTTATTTTTTACATTCGCAACCGCTATTTAAATGAAACATAATCGCAGAAGAAAACGTAGACCATAAAGGAGTATTGACATCAGCTTTTTGCAAAGCTTCGGCAGTCCAGTCGTTGCAAGTTCTCAAAATAGAGTAGCTGCCTTTTGATTCATAAAAACTATCGCTGTTGTCGTAGCCGTAGCTAATTTTTATTTTATTACCTGCTGCGTCTAGTTGAAAGGATTTTTTAATATAATTAACCATCTTAATATAATTTTTGCTGCTAATTTTAACACATTTGGTTTCTATACTTTGGGGGACACTCCGATAACTTTGAACGTGTACGGTAGAGGGAGTAGGGAGAAATAGGGCTTTGAAAGCTGTAACTGGGTTGATACTTCCTGATGTGGGAGTTTCCAACATAAAAGCTCGATCTCCCCAGCCAAAAGACAAATATTTATAATCAAAAGTGACATCCCGCCCTATTTCTGTTAGCGGTAAGAATTGATTCCAGTCAAAATATTCATTTTTAACGGGAACGATGATTTCGGTGTGGATGCCTTCCTTAGAAATGTATAGAGAGATTGTGCAATCTGCTTGCGAGTAATTTCCCCACTTTCTCGGAGTTAGATAGCCAATTGTTAAGAAAGCGGTCAAAGATAAGATGACAATTCCTAAGCGCTGTATGCTTTTTCTCATTTTAACTGTAGGTTTTAACTTGTGCCTTCGGATGGCTGACGCTGCATTTTTGTGGGAAAGAATTCTTGCAATGCCGAATTGCGCTGTTCAGGGGTTTCATTAGCCCAATTCGACAAACTTTCGTAGAAAAAGAACGACACGCCCGCGAAATTTCTTTTTCGCACTTCTTGCATTTGTTCTTGAATTTGTTTTAGGGGTACAGAATTATTTTTAAGACCAGTCAAAATGCCGATCGCAGTTGGAATGTGAAGTTTAGCTAATTTTACTTCTTCCCGTTCCAGTTCGGCACTAAAACGCTTGATATCGCTGCGATAAACCTGCAACACAATTTCTTGGATGTAGCCGCGTCTTTCCCAGGTAAACCAGTCCTGCAAGTGGGCGGGTAAAGAAAAGTGAAAAGGGTTCGGAGATAAGCTGACAATACATTTTTCTTTGCGGGATTTGATGGCGCGGGAAACTCGCCCCATGAAGTCGTTAATTTTGTCCGCACGCCAGCGCACCCAGAAGGTTTCACGGGCATCGTCGGAGGGAGGGCTTTTGATTTGTTCCTGATACATTAACATTGTTAGTGGCTCGTAGCCAAATTCTACTGGCAAGCCGAAATGGTCGTCAAATTGAATGCCATCTATATCATAATTATCGACAATTTCTAGGATTAAATCTAAGATAAATTGCTGGACTTCGGGATGAAAGGGATTCAGCCAAACTCGCTCGTGTTTGCCTTCTTTCCAAATAGTTGAACCGTCGCGCCGGTGCGCCAGCCAGTCGGGGTGAAGTGTGGCTAATTCCGATTCGGCGGGAGCCATGAAACCAAACTCAAACCAGGGGATTACTGCTATACCTTTTTGGCGGGATTGTGCTATAATTTCTTGGAGGATGTCTCGATCTTTCAATTCGGGCGATGGGTCGATCGACTGTCCGAATACTCGTTCGGCGGCAGCGCTGGGATAAAGCGTATAGCCTCCTTGCCACACCGTGGGATAGATGGTATTGAAATTGAGTTGATCGAGTCGATTTACAGCGTCAATGATGTTGTTGCGAGAGAAAATAACGTCGCTGTCAATGTTCGTCAGCCAGACGCCGCGCAATTCGGTTGCTGGGGTTTTGGGCGGGGTTTGAGCCAAGAGACGGGGGGATAAAATCGCGGAGGAGGTAAGGGCGATCGTAAAAACAACTATTAAAGCCAGTATCCGCTGCCATTTGTGCAATTTAATCATCAATTTGTCGCAAATATGATTATTTTTAGACTGATATTTTACCGTATAATTAGCTTGGTAGGGTGCGCCAGCTAGGGTTATTGTATTAAAAGTCGATCGAACATTTCCTGACGCACCTACTATTTTTGATATTATTTCGGGTCAACGATTGTACCCATAAATAATATTGTTCCTGTAGTATCGTCTTGAATGGCACAAAAGAAGGGACGGTTTACATTCATTAGAAAAGGCAAACTTCTGAATAACTCGATGGAAGTCACTGCGGCTGCTTCTGTACCTTCTTCGTTCACTTCGACAAATGTTTTGTGTTTTACTGAAGCTACTGCTACGTTGTCATCCGTCATCGGAGAAAAATCGGCTTTTGAGATTTCAAAAATTCCTGCCATTCCCAAAGCTATGAGTGTGCTTTTGAGTTCAACTTTATACTCCATTGTGAAGCGGGGTATTTCAATTATACAATTTATTTCTCTAAATTCTTGCATCCATTTATTCCAGTTTTCGGCTGTTAATTCCTGCAAAAAAGTTTCCAAGTTGCTATTGAGCCTGGGCAAAAAAATATACATACTCACAGAACCTTCTTTGCCGTAAGGTAAACTAACTGCTTCAAATTTGTCTGTTTCGTAGTACCCATAAATGGCTGTCTGAGACATCATCGGATGCTGTTTTGAACTGCCGTCGCTTAAAGAAAAAGTTTTGTTGGCAGTTTGAGATTTATCAAAGGGCGTTTGCCAGTTGCCTTTGAAATAAATTGCGTTAATCAAAAACAAGACTTGAGCAGGGCTAATTTCCTCGACTATTTGATCAATTTTTCCTTGAGTTTTTTGGCTCACCCAATTGTTAATGATGCTAATAGCTTGCGGATTCATAAAGTCGAGTTCGCTCAGATTAGCCTTGTAGTATTCTTGATTTATTTGCAGAAATTCTGGTTTTAAGGAGAAGCCTTGTTTCGCCCAAAGCGAGTTGGCAATTAATACTTGGACATTGGGGTCAACTTTCTGCAAACTATTTTGCAAAGCTTGATTTGCTGCGTTGATTTCTTGCGGAGTCATTCCCGTAAATTCGAGAACTTTTGTCATTTCTTGTTTGGTTGCTCCGCTAACTCCGTTGTATGTCATTGACAGTGCGAGGGCGACAGAAGTAGGGGAAATAAAGATATTTTGATTCGGCTGTTGTTTGGTGAGGGTGTGGAACAAGTTAAAACCAAATTTGGTATTAGCTGCAACAAGTCTGGCGTCTACATTTCTCTGGTTGTTAGGGGGTGTCATGGCTACAATTTCTGAGTGATTGGGATTTGCGAGGTTGATTGCGTTAATTTTTAGTGGCGGCACTAATCCTGCGAAAATTGCTAATGTAATGATGGCGGCAGTAGCCAGCCTGGTTTTCTAAGACATAACTGTTATCTCTAGTTGTGGAGTTATCTTATTTTACTATTATGACTTACCTGTGTTAATTAATTTACTTTGACTGCCTTTATTGTGATCTATATTTTTTGTTTGAGGCTGTAGGCGATAATTTAACTAACGTTTAAGGGTGGTGATTGTTCCCTAAAATAGGGTATCTAATGGTACTTGATATTGTAGCCAAGGAGGGCATCATATTTTATGAAAAGAGATTTGTAAATTTATATGGATTTTTATTGTATGATTCCCAGGCGCTAAGATTTGCGAGCGCCCAACTGTAATAAAGTTAATAAATCCTAAAAGTTATAAAAAAGTTGCCACGGATACTTAATTATAACAAAGATTTAAGATAGGACAAGTTAGTAACCATCAAATAGTTATAAGATTGAAATTGTTTTTGACTCACAATCTATATGAATCCTGATTCTCTCCGCACTTTGGGCGTACCGCCGAATGCTTGGAAAGTTGATGCCAAAATTGCTGATATCACCCGATCCCCGATCGCGCCTCAACCTGTTACCCTTGAAACAGAAACTAAAACTCTGCGTTTGGACTTAGCAAAAGCAGCAATGTTGGTGATAGATATGCAAAACGATTTCTGTCATCCCGACGGTTGGCTAGCACATATTGGCGTAGATGTAACGCCCGCCAGAACTCCAATTAATCCTTTAACAAATTTGCTGCCAAAATTGCGATCGCACGCAATACCAATTATTTGGATTAACTGGGGGAACCGCCCCGATTTGCTCAATATTAGTGCAGCTTCCCGTCACGTTTACAATCCCACAGGCGACGGCGTAGGTTTGGGAGATCCGCTGCCAAAAAACAACGCACCTGTACTGATGGCAGGGAGTTGGGCGGCGCAGGTTGTCGATGAATTAAAACCAAAATCGGAGGATATTTGTGTTGATAAATATCGGATGAGCGGCTTTTGGGATACTCCTTTAGATAGTATCTTGCGGAACCTCGGCAGAACTACACTTTTCTTCGGAGGAGTAAACGCCGATCAGTGCGTCATGGCTACCCTGCAAGATGCTAATTTCCTCGGTTACGACTGTATTTTAGTCAAAGATTGTACAGCTACGACATCTCCCGAGTATTGCTGGCAAGCTACTCTTTATAACGTTAAACAATGTTTTGGTTTTTTGTCGGATTCTCAGGCTATGTTAGAAGCAATTAAATAGCAGTCATCAGGGGAGTATCCCTCTGGAGTATAAAAAGCGTTTTTTAGGAGTGCGAGAGTCCCGTACAGCAAAGCCTATATATCTCGCTTCCTGCTCTGACAGCGAACTCTCCTGTGAAATTAATAAACTTTGGAGGTTGAGCGGCGGACTAATGACTCTGGATTCTCACTAATGACAGCAGAAACATAACCACTGACAACTAACAATAAAAAAATGACAAACCAGTGCGTGATTCCTGTTATAAAGTCTCCGAAAGACTACCAAGCATTTCGCATCAGTCCGGGCGATACTAATAGATTAGCTATCGTCTTCGATCCGGTAACAGCTAATGTTTCGTTAACTGTTTGCGTGGAAATTTTCGATGTGGGCGGCAAAACTCCTCCCAACCGCCATCAATTCGCAGTAGAAATGTTTTTTGTACTCAAAGGCAAAGGGCAAGCAACCTGCGACGGCAAAACAGTTGGTATTCAACCGGGAGATAGTTTGTTAGTGCCTCCAACAGGCACTCACCTAATTGAGAACACGGGCAGTGAACGTTTGTACACTTTGTGCATCATGGTGCCGAATGAGGATTTTGTAGAACTAATTCGCAGCGGCACACCAGTCGAACTCGATGAGGAAGATATGAGAGTTCTCAGGCGATCGGATGTACTCGTATCCTGCTAGGTTTGTAGTAAGGAGTTGAGTGCTTAGATGAAAACTATTTCATCAGGTTTGTAGTCAGGGTTTCCATCCTTAGAAGAAGCACTAAAGCCCTTACTACAAACTTTTTTATTTGATGTTTTTTAGGATTTATGCTGAAACTTTGTCCGAAAGAAACAGCGTCAATGCTAACTAAAGATGGGGTTCGTTTAGATGCTGACATCTACCGCCCTGATGCGGAGGGCGAATTTCCAGTATTATTAATGCGGCAACCTTACGGAAGGGCGATCGCCTCTACAGTAGTATATTCCCATCCCGCATGGTACGCCAAACACGGCTACATCGTTGTTATCCAAGACGTGCGGGGACGCGGCACTTCCGAAGGCGAATTTAACCTATTTGTTAGCGAAACACAAGACGGTTTTGATAGCGTCAATTGGGCAGCTAATTTGCCGGGAAGTAACGGCAAAGTCGGAATGTACGGTTTTTCCTACCAAGGCATGACTCAACTCTATGCGGCGGCGGCTAAACCCAGCGCATTAATAACAATTTGTCCGGCAATGGTAGGCGGCAATTTATACGCAGATTGGGCCTATGAAGGCGGCGCATTTTGTCTGCAATCAAATCTCGGCTGGGCCATTCAGCTAGCCGCAGAAACCGCTCGCTTAAAAGGCGATATTTCTGCCTATCCAGCCTTTTATGCAGCTTCGAGAAATCTCCCGCTATACGATAGTTTACCCGCCCGTCCTGAGATTATTAAAAATCTTGCCACCGACTTATATTACCACGATTGGTTGGATAATTATCGACCCAACGACTATTGGGAAAACTTATCGCCAAACATCAAAGATTTAGACTTGCCAATGCTACACATTGGCGGTTGGTTTGATACTTATTTGCGGGGAACAATCCATCTTTACAAGGAAATGGCGAGCCGGAGTTCCTGTCCGCAGCATTTGATAATTGGCCCTTGGGCGCATTTACCTTGGGGGCGAAAAGTTGGAGCGTTGGATTATGGTTTTGCAGCTTCAAATCCTGTGGATGAGTTGCAAATTCGCTGGTTCGATCGCTTCCTCAAAGGAGTTGATACAGGAATATTAGACGAACGGCCGATTTCGCTATTTGAGATGGGGAGGAATGATTGGCGGAAATTTGATAAATGGCCTAATAATCATAAATCTTATTTTTTAGCAAGTAATGGACTTGCCGCGATGAGAGAAGATGCGGGTATTTTAACAGAGAGTTGCTCGGATGTTTGCACTGAGGATCTATTCGTCCATGACCCTTGGCGGCCCGTGCCATCCTTCGGAGGTCACGCTGCATTTCCTGCCGGTTCGATGGAGCGATCGACTATTGACTGCCGCACCGATGTGTTAACATACACTTCGGCACCGCTAACAGCAGATTTGCACTTAGCTGGAGATATAATTGTCGAAGTATTTTGTACCGCCGATGCGCCGAGTTTTGATTTGTGTGCGATACTTTCTGAGGTCAAAGATAGTGGCAGCGTTTACAATTTTAGTCAAGGTTACGTGCGGGTGAATTCAGGCGAAACACCTGTAAGAATTGTGCTGCAAGCAACTTGTATGCAAATTGCCAAAGGTAATGCGTTGCGTCTGAGTTTGAGTGCGGCTTGTTTTCCCGCTTACGACGTGAATCCGGGAACGGGCGCGCCTCCCGGTGAAGCCCGGACGATCGATGCTAAAATTATCACGCTGACAGTAAGTTGTGGCGGGAATTGTCCCTCTCAAATTTTGCTGCCAATTCTCAATTAAACCTAGAATTTATTCAATCATGAGCATTATTTTTCACATCACCCGCAGCCAACAGTGGGAAGAAGCAAAACAGGTTCAATCCTATCGCGGCGATACGCTAGATACTGAAGGATTTATCCACTGTTCGACTCTGCCACAAGTTCTTAGATCTGCTAATAAATTTTTTGTGGGACAAACAGGATTGCTGCTGCTTTGGATTGACTCGGACAAAGTGCAAGCTGAACTTAAGTATGAATTGGCGGCGGGTGATAATTACCCGCACATTTACGGGCCGCTGAATGTTGATGCTGTGTTGAAAGTTGTTGAGTTTGAACCGGGTGACGATGGCAAGTTTGAATTGCCGGAAGAATTAAAAAATGTTGTTTAAGATTCTGATTTTTTAGCATTGTAAACTAACTTCTTAGGGCGGGCTAGAAACCCACCCCACGGGAAAGTTAAATTTTGTGGAATGGGCATCTTGCCCGTTCTAATTTCTGAAATTTATCAATTTAAACTGACTGATTAACCAACTCTGCCGCCAATTTCAGCGCATCTTCGCGAGTTGCAATTCTACCCTCCACTCGCGCTAATTGAATCTCCATTAAAAATTGACCGATGCGCGGACTTCTGGGCAATTTCAAATATTCCATTAAATCATTGCCGCTAACTAATTGTGTGGGATGAGCAATAATATCATCAGCATCCAGATAGCGATTAATTAACAGTGAAATATCCTCAACCGCAACTCCCGCAGCCACCCCCAAAACCGTTAAAACGGGAAATACTATTCCCACATCCCGAAACAAAAAATACTGTTCTCGCAAAGACATTTCCGCAATAGGTTTTGCTTGCAATTGTGGCAAGTATTTCAAAAGCCCGATCGCACTTTTAATCTCCACATTGCTGTACTTCAACCGCAGCAACTGCGTTTCAGCCATTGTCGGGTCGGAATCTGCCAAAATAGCCAACTTCGCCACAGCCAACAAAGGCGTTTTAATTGTATCTCTAATCTGACGCCCGAATTCCTTCCCTAATTCCGGGTAAATTGCCCCTAATTTGTCAGCAGAGGCGTCAATTTTTGTCAAAATATCAAAACGGTCGATCGCACTTTCAAACCAAATCGAAAACAAACCATCTTCGCAACCGCGACAAATCCAAGGAACACCGTTAGGATTGCTCAACAAATAACCCAATTCCGTCCGCACCCGTTCCACCGCTACCCGACTCAACAGCGGCGCTAATTCTCGAATGGCCGATTGAGTTTCAGGTTCGATCGCAAAACCCAACTGTGCCGCTTGGCGGTAAGCTCTTAATAACCTCAGCGGATCGTCCTCCAAATTTGACCGCGAAATCATCCGCAGCACACCCAACCGCAAATCAGTTTGACCGTCCAAAGGATCGATGATTTCTCCTGTAAAAGGATTGTAGGCGATCGCATTTATCCGAAAATCTCGGCGCAGCAAATCCCCCTCCAGACTCCCCCCTTCCGCTTGCGCCAAATCCACCGTACCGCCCGCAAACACCACCCGCGCAATTTGGCGTTCCGCATCCAACAAGACAAATCCACCATTCGTGCGATCGGCAATTTTTCGAGCAGTCTTCACCGCCCGTGTTAGCATGACAAAATCCAAGTCAAAATAGTGCGATCGGCGGCCCAGCAACGCATCCCGTACCGCACCGCCCACCAGATAAGCAGGCGGTGTCAGCAGTTTCAAATCAAACGGCCAAGTATTAGGAGATAATGAAGAGGGCAAATTAATCGGCATTGCAACAAAAATCTACAAACTTACAAACAATTAAACTCTTGCTACGCTAGATTAACAGAAAGCTCAAATTTCACCAATCTTTTTGAAATGCACAGAGGATATCAAGAATGTGTATTTGTATTAACTGCCACTATGTAGACCGCTGCTTCACCTACCACGCCGTAGAAGAACAGCACGAACAGCTTCACCTCACCGAAACACCCGATTTCGACCCCGTAGAACCCACCATCAACGTCAACATCCGTCCCCGCCAAGACGAAATTGAAATGGAATGGGATGTAGTGGGGTGTCAGAGTTTCAAGCAAGAGACCGGCAAATGGGCAAAATTGCGGCCAGGCGAACTCGTCCCGACTTAAGGAAGAAGGAAGAAGGAAGAGGGAAGAAGGAAGAAGGAAGAACCAAAAAATAAAACGATCTCATTTTCTTGTTTCTTCTTTTTACCCGCTTTTCAATTTTCAATTTCCAATATTCAATTCCCAATTTTCAATTTTCAATTACCGATGCCCGATGCCCAATTCCCCATTCCCCATTCCCAATTAAAAATCTAAAATCTAAAATCTAAAATCTAAAATCCAATGTGCTATTGCTTAAACCCAACTTGTCAGAATCCGCACAACCCAGGGGATGCAGAATTGTGCCAAAGTTGCGGCTCCAATTTGTTGTTAACTTTTGACGCAGAAACGCCATCAGCATCTCGCTACCGAACCATAAAGCCGATCGGGCAAGGAGGCTTTGGCCGAACATTTCTAGCAGTTGATGAAACCAAACCCCTGATTTTTTCGCAGTGCGTAATCAAGCAATTTTTTCCGCAAAATACCGCAGCCGAAAAAGCCGCTCAACTATTTCACCAAGAAGCAGCCCAGCTAGAAACCTTGGGCAAACATCCCCAGATTCCCGAATTAATCGCGCATTTTGAACAAGACGGGAGACAGTATTTAGTACAAGAATTTATAGACGGCAAAAACCTAGCCCGAGAATTAGAACAAAAAGGAGCATTCACCGAAACTCAAATTCGGCAAATTCTCAACGATTTATTGCCAGTGCTCCACTTCGTCCACAAATCCAAAGTCATTCACCGCGATATCAAACCCGAAAATATAATTCGCCGCCGCCTATCTCCAGCCCCTTTACCCGCCTTAGAAAATTCCTATCAACCCTCTCCTTTCCAAAAAGATATTGTTTTAGTAGACTTTGGTGCAGCTAAGAAAGTAACAGCAAACGGCTTGCAGCCAACTGGTACAATCATCGGCAGTGCTGCTTATACAGCCCCAGAACAATTGATGGGGAAAGCAGTTTTTGCTAGCGATATCTACAGTTTGGGCGTTACCTGCATTCACTTGCTGACTGAAATTCCTCCCTTCGATTTGTTCGACAGTACAGAGGATTCTTGGGCTTGGCGAAATTATTTGAAGACTGCTGTTAGCGATGATTTCGGCCGCATCCTCGACACCATGCTCCAAAGTGCCACCAATCGGCGCTACAGTTCAGCATCAGCAGTCATCCGGCACTTGAACCCCAAACCAGTGTATTTAGACGCACAGCCGGTGCTAGACGCGCCGGAAATGCCCGCAGAACGGGTGGTTACACCTGCGCCCGGTGTGTCGCTTTTTACTCGCCAACAGCAAGCCGAAATTCAGCAAGCTTTACAAGAGGATCTCGCCCCCTACAATGTTACAATCCAAGTCAGTCAAGCCAAGCAACAGCTCAATATCGTCATCAACAGAACCGAAGATAACCCCGTTTACTATCCGCACTTATCTCAAATAATTGCCACCAGACTCACCGATTTGCAGTTAAATAAAGTCGCAGCCGTGAAGCTGTTGGGAAGAGTCAACAATTCTCGCCGCCCGGAGTGGAAGCAAATATTGCAAATCGATCCCAAGATTCAATTGAGAAACAAACTCGTGCGGCTGAAACACAATCAATTACTCAAGAAAATCGCCCCTGTTACTACCCAAGAATTTTGGCTGCCTAAGTTGAAAACTCAGGATTTTTGGATAGATGCGCTAATGTTTGCCTTAGTTTGGTTTATCTTTGGCTCTCAAATAGTAATTTTTAATTCTTGGTTTGCGCTAATAGTTACGTCGGGTTTTATGACGGTGAAGCATCAAGTTTCCCAACACAAAGAATTTGCCAATAAAAATTTATTCGCAAGTTTAGTTGTGCTGTTTTTGATGACTGGGGGCATGGGGAATTCCAGGATTTTAAATACGGGAATATTTGGCATTCTTTTGGGTTGCTTAGTTGTGGCTTTACCCCTGTTTTTTGTTAAGGAAAATTATCAGTAATCGTGAATAGCAATCCCCAAGACGGAACATCTGTTAAAAAATACGGCTTAGCCCTGCACACCGCTAGTCGCGAGCTCGGTTTAGCCATCAGCAATTTTGGCGGGGATTCTCGCTGCCAAACTTGGAATTTGGATCGGGATTTAGCAACTCATTTGCATCAGTATTTAGTCGAGTTTATTCAGCCGCAAACTTGGGCGGATTTGGCTTTTATTGCTGTGGCGAAGGGGCCCGGAGGTTTCACGGGGACTCGGATGGGAATGGTTACGGCGCGGACTTTGGCTCAACAGTTGGATATTCCGGTTTTTGCGGTTTCAACTTTGGCGGCTGTGGCTTGGGCGGAACCCCCCCTTACTAAGGGGCTTTTGGAATTAGAACCCCCCCTTGCTAAGGGGGGGCTTTTGAGAGAGGATATTGCGCTGCAAATGCCTGCACAGCGCGGACAATTGTTTGGGGCGGTTTATTCAGTTAACAAAGATTCTGGTTTAACTGAGTTGTTTCCTGATACGGTGATGACTCCTGAATCTTGGCAAGAAAAGTTGGATAATTGGGGAAATTCTTATCAGTTAATTGAAGTTGGTAGCGAGTTGGGTTGGTCGGTTTCTAGTGTGTTGGAATTGGCTTATTTGGAGTGGAAAATGGGAAGTCGTCCTGATTGGTCGGATGCTTTGCCTTTTTACGGTCAACATCCGGTTAAGGGACACTGAATATTGGGAATAGGGAATTTGGTAATTAGGGATAAGTGATGTTGACTTTTAGCCAATCCAATCCGAGATCCAGGTTGTACGTATCGTTAGTGACTTTTCCGGTATTAGCCACCACAGCCTTTTGAAGAAGAGATTTTTGCAATGGCATTCTCAGCGGCTCAGCAAAGCTCTGATCGGCAGCAATTTGTACCTCAAGTCGATCGGCTTCGTCACTAGGATATGTTGTGGCATATATACCAATCTCACCTGAGACTTCATGAAGTTCTGAGACTAGGGCAGTTGCCGCTTTCCACCATTTATAAGCTGCCTTGGTTGCCTTAGAATTGCTTCCATAAGCATTCCAGATCAGGATGGTTGTGATTGCTGACTGCCTAATCTGACAACACATAATCCTAGCTACGTGGAGATGTTCGTCCAGCGTGAAGCCTTTATATGGTCTGGGTAGATTCAGGGGTAAAGAAAGTTTTCCTGATGGTTGTTCATGAAATTCTTCTCTAAACCCCGCGCTAAACTCATTGTCCCACTGTTCAGCGAACTCAGTTGGCCCGTAGTAGCATTCTATTGGATCAATTTCAGAGTTGTAGCCGTTTCTGAAAAGAACGTGATTGGGTGGGACTTCAGCACAAACGATGTCATCTAGGTTAGACTTAAGAGTTGACAATGCACTCTGCAGCTTGCAAGCAAGCCTGCGAACTTTTGAGGTTTTACCGTAGCACCAACTAGATACAACACTCAGGCTTAGTGCTTCATCTCTCCGGTGTTTAATGTATAGCCCCAAATGTTTGTGCTGTTCAAAATTGAAGCCTTTATAGATATTGTTTTTTGAGTATTTTTGTCCTGCTTTGATAGCGCTCATCTCAGTTCAAATTGGCATTATTTTTTAAATGCTATAAATTATAACATAAGTTTTCGTTGTTTATTTAAGCGCGATACAAATTTCGAGGCAAAAAGTTAATGTTAGCGGGTCTGGGTTTTCGGTTCGCAATTGCTCGATTTCATCAGGATCGCAGCCGCGAGATTCCATGAAATCGAGCATCCAGTTCGTTATTGTAGCGACATCGATGTATTTTGCTCCGAGACAAACAGGGCAAATGTCTGGGCTCAGGGTACCGGTGCCGCCGCATTCTGGGCAATCCCAGTGGGTTGTTACGGGCTCGGGGGTAGTTAGGATGTTGTTCATGCTGGGAAAAAGTTCGTGAGTAGCTATCCCGTAGGGAATCGCACTACTCGTTCACTCTAACAAATATGCCGATCGCCCTGACTTCTTCCTGCCTTAACACTAAGCAGGCTAGCGACTAAAATTGAAAAAAATACAAAAGGGGTGGCTATGTTCGATCGCGCTCAATGGTTTTTGGCTGGTATATCGATCACACTTTCGGTTCTGCTAAGTCAGCCAGTGGCAGTAGCCGTACCCGTTGGCAAAGTCGTACAAACAGCACAAAGTAACAGTAACGAAGGTGCTGCAAAAGCATTAAACGAAGGACTACAACTGTACGAGCAAGGAACGACCCAAGCAAAAAGAAGTGCGATCGTCAAGTGCGAAGAAGCATTAAAGCTGTTTCGGCAAGCAGGCGACAATAGAGGGCAAGCACTTAGCCTCCTTGGTCTTGCCAAAATCTACTTAGACTTGGGAGAGAAACAGAAAGCATTAGAGTATTGGAGCCAATCCCTTCCTCTGAGTCGAACCCTCGGCGATCGCCGTTGGGAAGCTACCGCCCTCACCAGCATCGGCACTGTCTACGATGAATTGGGAGAAAAACAGAAAGCGCTAGAGTATTACAACCAGTCCCTGTCTCTGAAACGGGCAATCGGCGATCGCAGTGGGGAAGCTCGCACCCTCACCAGCATCGGCACTGTCTACTTACAATTGGGAGAAAAACAGAAAGCGCTAGAGTATTACACCCAGTCGCTTCCTCTATTGCGGGCAGTGGGCGATCGCGCCGGGGAAGCTGCCACCCTCACTAACATCGGCAGTGTCTACTCACAATTGGGAGAAAAACAGAAAGCGCTAGAGTATTACACCCAGTCGCTTCCTCTATTGCGGGCAACCGACTATCGCAGGGGAGAAGCTGCCACCCTCAACAACATCGGCGGTGTCTACTCAGATTTGGGAGAAAAACAGAAAGCGCTAGAGTATTACACCCAGTCGCTTCTCCTGAGTCGGGCAACAGGCAATCGCGGTGGGGAAGCTGTCACCCTCACCAGCATCGGCTTAGTCTACTCAGAATTGGGAGAAAAACAGAAAGCGTTAGAGTATTACACCCAGTCGCTTTCCCTGACTCGGGCAACCGACGATCGCGGCGGGGAAGCTATCACCCTCAATAACATCGGCTTAGTCTACTCACAATTGGGAGAACAACAGAAAGCGCTAGAGTATTACACCCAGTCGCTTCCCTTGACTCGGGCAGTAGGCGATCGCCCACAGGAAGCTATCACCCTCAATAACATCGGCAATGTCTACTCAAAATTGGGAGAAAAACAGAAAGCGCTAGAATATTACACCCAGTCGCTTCCCCTGAGACGGGCAGTAGGCGATCGCTCAGGGGAAGCTGCCACCCTCAACAATATCGGCAGTGTCTACTCACAATTGGGAGAACAACAGAAAGCGCTAGAGTATTACAACCAGTCGCTTCCCCTAACTCGGGCAGTAGGCAATCGCGGTGGGGAAGCTGCCACCCTCAAGAACATCGGCAGTGTCTACTCAGAATTGGGAGAACAACAGAAAGCGCTAGAGTATTACAGCCAGTCGCTTCCCCTATTTCGGGCAGTAGGCGATCGCTCAGGGGAAGCTCTCACCCTTTACAGCATGGCTTCTGTCAAACGCGACCAAAACAATCTTTCCGAAGCCCTCAACGACATTGAATCCTCTATCAAAATCATCGAAAACCTCCGCACCAAAATTGCCAGCCCTGAACTCCGCAGCTCCTACTTTGCCACAGTACAGGACTCCTACGAATTCTACATCGATTTGTTAATGCAACTGCACAAAACTAATCCTAAATCCGGTTACGATACTAAAGCCTTAGAAGCTAGCGAACGTTCGAGGGCTCGCAGCCTCCTCGAACTCCTCTTTGAAAGTAACGCCAACATTCGCGAAGGTATTTCCCCCGAGTTACTGCAACAAGAAAAGAGCCTGCAACAGCAACTAGATGCTATTGAAAAGCAGCGCATCGTAACACTCAGCACCCCCAATCCCAACGCGACTAAAATCGATGAAATCGACAAACAGCGCCTCGCACTTTTGGAACAATATCAGCAAATTCAAGCCCAAATTCGTACCACCAGCCCCCGCTACGCTGCCCTCACCCAACCCCAACCTTTAACGCTGCCTGAAATTCAGAAACAGATTCTTGATGAAAACACGATTTTATTGCAGTATTCCCTCGGCAAAGACCGCAGTTATTTGTGGGTTGTGACATCAACCGGACTAACCAGCTATGAATTACCAAAACAGGTTGACATTGAAACAGCAGCTAAGGAGTTCCTAGAGGCAATAACTAGCCCAATCCAGAGAGATATTCCCCAACAAGTTGCCCAAGCAAGTGCAAATCTGGGTCAAGTGATTTTACAACCCGCAGCAGCCCAATTAGGAAACAAACGTTTATTAATTGTTCCCGACGGCGTGCTGCACTATACCCCTTTTCAAGCTTTAACTATTTCCCCAACCAGGGGACAAAATACCAATGTTCCCTTAATTATCGAACATGAAATTATCACTCTGCCTTCTGCCTCAAGTCTCGCCATTCTCAGGCAAAATTACGGAGACAGAAAACCACAAAGCCAAACTTTAGCAATTTTAGCCGATCCGGTTTTCAGTCCCGACGATGACAGACTCAAAGGAAAACTTACCCCGGAAACTACCGAAAAGCTAGCATTCAATAATCTCGGTTTAAGTCTATCGCTTCGTGCTTCTAATCGGCAATGGCCGCCCGAACGCCTACCATTTACCCGCCAAGAAGCCCAAACAATATTCAGCTTATTCCCCTCAGCTTCTAGCCGTCAAATATTTGATTTTGATGCCAGTCGCACTACTGCTACCGATGGAAATTTAGCCAATTATCAAATCGTTCACTTCGCCACCCACGGCCTTGCCAACAGCCAAAATCCAGAACTGTCAGGAATTCTGATGTCGATGGTAGATGACAAAGGCAATCTTGTCAATGGTTTTTTGCGCCTCACGGATATTTTCAACTTGAAACTGGCGGCAAATTTAGTGGTTTTAAGTGCTTGCCAATCGGGCATGGGACAGAATGTTAAAGGCGAAGGAATGGTGGGATTAACAAGGGGTTTTATGTATGCGGGGGCGCAGCGGGTGGCGGTGAGTTTGTGGAGTGTGGATGATGAAGGAACTGCTGTGTTAATGCAAAAGTTTTATCAAAAAATGCTGCAACAAAAGTTAGCGCCGGCGGCAGCTTTGAGGGCGGCACAGATCGAAATGATGCAGCAGGAAAAATGGAAGTCTCCCTATTATTGGGCGGCTTTTACCTTGCAAGGGGAATGGAAATGATATAATAGTTAAAGGTTCTCAGAGGTAAACCCCATGAAAATTACTCTCAAGCCTGAGCAGCAAAAATTCATAGAAGCACAAGTTACAAGTGGCAGATATCCTTCGGCGGAGGACGTAATCGCAGCGGCATTAGAACTCCTAGCCGACAACAGCGAGCCCAAAGAGAGCAACAGCTATCAAAAATGGGTAGAAGAAACGCGCTCAAAAGTATCAACAGGAATAGCTCAACTCGATCGCGGTGAAGGAATTGATGGAGAAATAGTCATAGCAAGATTGCAGGAAAAATTTTGCAAAATGCGGGATAACTAAAGATGAGTCGCTACATTCTTTCTCCAGAAGCGAGGATCAATTTAGATGAAATTTCGGATTAGTTTGCAGCTAGAAATATTGAATCCGGAGAACAGTTCGTCGAGGAGTTCAATCGAAAGTGTCGCAATTTAATTAACTTTCCTAATATGGGCCGTAGTTACGAGGAACTAGCTGCTTCTGTGCGGGGGCTTCCTCTCATGGGTTACATTATTCTTTATCGGGCGATAGACAGTGGAATTGAAATTATCAGGGTGGTGAGGGGAGAACGGGATTTACCGTCGCTATTTTCTGATGAGGATGAGTGATATCATTGGTGTCAACTTAAGGTAAAACCTAGTCACAGACGGCTTTTGACTATTAAACTTAGATCCCCCCTAGCCCCCCTTAAAAAGGGGGGGACAAGATTCTTCTCAAAGTCCCCCTTCTTAAGGGGGATTTAGGGGGATCTAGACTAAGCTAAAAGCGAGATTGATCAAGGGTTTGAGTCTTAAGTGGACACCTATGGGCACAACGCCGTGTCCTCTATATCATTCCGATGCTACCGGAAACGATATGACTAACAGTTAACGTGTTTGCCAAATGTAAGGTGCGCTTAGGAACGGGCAAGATGCCCGTTCCACAACACATCAAATTTTTTGTGGGGAGTAGGGCTTGGGCGAACGGGCAAGATGCCTGTTCCACAAAAGAATGAGTTTTCTTGTGGGGTGGGCATCTTGCCCGCCCATAAAAGGGTTTATCGCCCGCTAGCTAAAGCCTCCCGCAATTTGCGGCCCCGCGATTTATCCCGAAGTTCTGGAGTCGCCATCCGCAACACAAAATCCAGCAACCAAGGCGCAATTCGGTGACACCAAACTGCTAGATGACTTTGCCATCCTACTAAGATTTCCGGCGCATCTTTGTGCAATCCCGCCACCAGTGCTAGGGCAACTTTTTCGGGAGTTGTGGGCACTACCCACCGGAATTGCTCCAAGTCTCGCACCATGTCGGTATCTGTTAGAGATGGCAGCAAAGCTGTGACTCGAACATTGTACTGAGTTAACTCGCTGCGTAAAGCTTGGGTGAATCCCAAAATCGCAAATTTGGTAGCAGAATAAGTCGCCATTGTGGGAGCGGCAATTTTGCCCATTAAGCTGGAAACATTGACGATTGTTCCCTCTTTTTGAGTCGCCATTCGCCGAGCTATCAAGCGGGTAATTGTGTAGGTTCCGAGCAAATTTAAGGCGATTTCTTCCTCGATTAACGGCAGCGGGGAACGCAAGAATGATGCTTGGTGGGCAACGCCTGCACAGTTGACTAGCAGGTGAATCGGGCCGCAATCTCGCCAAGCTTGGGCGATCGCAATATTCACCGCTACTGACTGAGTTAAATCCAAAGCTAACGGCACTACTTCTGTGCCCAAAACATCGATTTCCTCTGCCAGTTCAATTAATTGCTTGCGGTTGCGCGCCACAATCAACAAACGTTTGACTCCTTGTCTCGCTAATTCCAGGGCGATCGATCGCCCAATTCCGCGCGAAGCTCCTGTAACAAGAGCTGTTTTTCCTTGAAGTTGCATAGATTAAACCTTTTGGTAGATGCTCACTGCGGCACGGAGTTATGAGTTGTGAGTTGTGAATTATTAGTTATGAGTTGGATGTTTTGGCGGTAACAACTCATAATTCATAATTGTTGAAAAGGCTATCTTGTTCCGATAAGCCTAATTTATTCGTGGGGTTAACTCAAAACCCAAAACTGTTGAATCGCTAACGTGCGCGTGAGTTGAACTAAACTTTTGGTTTGCCAGGAATCAGTCAAATATCTGGTCATGTAACCTCATGCAAGCAGACAAATTTGAGATGGGCAAACCTAGTCGGAAATCATGACCAAGCGGGCTTTATTACCGCTTTTTTTTCAGTTCGCGGAGGCGGACTTTGCCTGTGTAGTCGCGAATTTATTCGCTGGGATTGGTTATCAGCCGGGGATTTATTCAGTCGGCGGAGGCGGACTTTGCCTGCGTAGCCGCGAATTTATTCACCGGGGAGATTCACCGCGAATTTGTCATTTACCGGGGTTCGATAACCCCTCTTTCTTCACTCCGTGGAGGCGGATTTTGCCTGTGTAGCCGGGAATATACGCCGGGGATTGGTTATTCGGCAGGGCTTAATTACCCCTCTTTTTTTAGTCCGCAGAGGCAGACGATATCCTGTGCAACCGCGACTTACAATCGCCGGGGATTCGTGCGAATTGGCACAGGATAATTGAGCAATGCAGATTATCAATTCCACACCTCCTAGATATGAGAATTTCCTATCTACACACACCTTAACAACTTGACAGAGAAGCGGCAACAATTTTTAATAAATCTTCCGCAACACTTCTTTACAATTTTCTCAGACTGCCGATTTCCAAGTGCCGTGAAAGCCCAAAGGTATGACACCGGGCAATTCTAGCTTGCAAACAGGTTCGCGAGAAAGTCCATCGCTGTCAAATATCCAGACTTCGCTGCTGTCAGAATTGCCGTCATAAATAACTGTTACTATCCAACCTTTCTCCGACGAAATATCTGGAACGTAGATGGGCTCTGTGGGATAGCGATTTTCGCCCAAGTCGGCAATTGTGAGATTGCGGCTTTGCGTGTCAAAACGGGCGATCGCACCATAACGTTCCGGTACAATATCAACGTCAGGCCGATACATTGCCAGATAAATATATCGCGAGTCTTGCCCTATTTCTGAAGCAGGTACCGTGGGAAACTCGCACGGTTGATCCAGCAATTCTTCGGCTGCTGTCACTTTGCCAGTTTGAGGATTTAGACACACCCGCCACAGAGTCCCCTCCGCATCAGTGCGAGTTTCGCCCGCCGCTACTTCTTTCAGCCGCTGATTAGTTTGAAAGTCAGCGAAGCGCACAAAATCTACAGCTACCGAACCATCTTTCTTGACAAAACCGTTAGCAAAATGCCACTGAAACCAAGAATCGGTTTCGCCGCGACTAACTAAAGATAGAGTTTCAGAGTCAACAACTAATATCTGCGTTCCTAACTCGGGTTTCCATTCAAAAGACTCGCTGTAACTGCTAATTCCAGCTAAAACCGGTAAAGGTTTTAGTCGCATCGGTGGCACAAAAAATATGAGATACTTCCCTGCAAAAACAAAATCGTGGATCATCGGAATTCCATCTAAAGCAACTGTTGCTTTTTGGAATATTTTGCCTGTACTATCGCTTTTATAGAGATTCAACTTTGTACTAGCACCCTGTGTAATTCCAAAGTTAAAAATATTCCCAGTAATGGGGTCGCGCTTGCAGTGAGCTGAATAAGAAGAGCCGCTCTCTAAACTGCCTAAATCGTCCGTTCCCTGAGTTTCCAGAGTTTGCAAATCGAGGCTGTGAGGCAAGCCACCTTCCCACAAAGCTAAAAGGCGATCTGGCAAAGCTAAAACAGAAGTATTGGCAACATTTTTAACAGTTTTAGTCCACCGCAACCACGCCGGACCCGGTGCTGTCATGCCATAATTACTGTAGAGAAATTTATCAGCTTTTTCCTCAGCTTGATATCCCGCTGTCTGCACGTAGCGATAAACAGCAGCAGCACCGACATCGGTAAAATGTACAGCCAAAATTGCACCATCGCCATCAAACCAGTGTCCCGCATTCATGCCGCCGCGTTGCAAACGTGCGGGCCCGTTACGGTAGAGAGTGCCGCGCAATCCTGCGGGAATTTTACCGCTTTTAATCAATAGCTGAGTCAGCGGAAACTCCGCAGCAGGACGGGCTAAAGCTTGAGCCCAAGATTTTTTAGCTGAGATTTTAGTGTCGGTTTTCATTGTAAACTCGCAATTTTAAACTGATATGGCAGAGATTTTGCTATACAATTATAGCAAAAATTACCTGACAGCTATGACTCTCCGCCGCCGCGCTCTGCTCACAACTTTTGGGCTGACTGCTATTGGTACTCAGCTTTTGCCGATCGCCCAAACCAACCTATCTCCCAAAAGTGCGATCGATAAGCCGCGCCGCCTGCAAGTCGGCGATACAGTAGCTTTAATCAATCCTGCTGCTTTCAACTACAAAAAAGAAATCGAGGATTTTTTAAAAGTTATCGAAAAGCTGGGATTAAAAGTTAAATTGGGAGAGCATTTTTACGACCGCTACGGCTATTTAGCAGGCAAGGATGCCGATCGCGCCGCTGATGTCAACGCAGCCTTTGCCGATGACTCAGTGCGAGCTATTTTTACCGGGATGGGCGGCTGGGGCTGTGGTCGGATATTGCCACTCCTGGATTACAATATTATCCGCAACAACCCCAAAATTATTATGGGATTCAGCGATATTACCGCGCTGCTATTGGCGATTTATGCTAAAACTAATAGAGTTACTTTTCACGGCCCTTTAGGTGCGTCAACTTGGAGCCCCTTTACAGTGGATTACGTCAAAAAAGTTTTGTTTGAGGGAGGTTCTGTGACAATGCAAAACTCCCAAAGCGTGCAAGTTCAAACAATCGGGCGCGGAACAGCTAGGGGAAAACTAATCGGCGGCAATTTATCAGTAATCGCAGCAATGGTTGGTTCGGCTTATTTACCGCAGTGGGAAAACAGTATTTTGTTTGTCGAGGAAGTTGGCGAAGAAGTTTATCGCATCGATAGAATGTTGACGCAGCTCAAATTAGCGGGCATTCTCGATAAAATTTCAGGTTTTATTTTCGGACAGTGTACCAAGTGCGAAGCTGAAAAACCCCAAGAGTCCCTAACCTTACCTCAAGTCTTGTCCGACCACATTCGCCCTTTGAAGATTCCCGCATGGTATGGTTCAATGGTCGGACACATCCGGGAGCAGTTCACTTTGCCGATCGGCCAAGAAGTCGAAATCGACGCTGACTCTGGTACAATTCAATTGTTAGAATCCGCTGTCAGCTAAATCTTAAACTCTTCTCGATATTCGCGAAACTCTTCCTCTGGTTCTGGATGACCGCGCAGAGCCTGCTAATGAAAAAATTAAACATACAATTAGGACGATCGTGAAAAACCGAGAATTCATCAAACCGCTAGCAGCAATTATCTTAGCAATAATTTGCCTGTTGCCGCTCAATGCTTGTGCAGCAGCCAGTAAAACCGCAAATGGCGACCCAATTTATCAGCAGCGAACACTCCACAATCCCGACGGCACCGGCAAATTTTACATGGGTCGAGAAATTGCTCAAGTCATGGGGTATCAAGGTGCTGGTTGGCTAGAAAGACCGTCTCGCGGCATGGAGGAAAAATCAGCTCGATTAGTCAACAATCTCGATTTAAAACCAACCGATATTGTAGCCGACATTGGAGCTGGAACGGGATATTTTAGCTTTCGCATAGCTCCCTTAGTTCCAGAAGGAAAGGTTTTGGCCGTTGACGTGCAGCCGGAAATGATTAATTTTATTAAATTGAATAAACAAGAAAAAAATATTGCTAACGTTGAGCCAGTTTTGGGAAGTATCGACAATCCAAATTTGCCGGAAAACAGCGTAGATTTAGTTGTGATGGTGGATGCTTATCACGAATTTGCATATCCCAGAGAAATGATGCAAGGAATTGTGAAAGCACTCAAACCGGGAGGCCGCACGGTATCGATCGAGTATCGGGGCGAAAACCCGCTGATTCCCATTAAAGGTTTGCACAAAATGACGCAGAAGCAGGTGAAAAAAGAAATGGCCGCCGTCGGTTTAGTATGGAAAGAGACAAAAGATATGTTACCCCAGCAGCATTTGATGGTGTTTGAGAAACCATCTCAAATTTAGCAGCCAAACAGAGCGATTGTGTACCATTTTTAATCATTTTTGTCAAGGTACAAAAGACGTATTTTTGAGGTACGCGGGCGCTCGGTCACACATACTAAGCCTTAAGTAACCCTTAAGATAGACATTTTACTAAAAATACCATTTACAATTAAAAATTGATAACCCAGAGGCGCTTCCTTCATTTTTCAAGCGAAGAAGTGTCGCTATTAAGAAGTACCAGCGTGAACATTCCAAGTTCCATCCTCACCATGCTCGCCGGCATCGTAGTGACTCTGATCAGTCTCTGGTACGGGCAGAATCACGGTTTGATGCCGATCGCCGCCTCTGACGAAGCATCCGACATAGACGCACTTTTCAATACAATGATGACCATTTCCACTGGATTATTTATCATGGTCCAGGGAATTCTCATCTTTGCAGCAATTAAATATCGCCGCCGTCAAGGAGACAACACAGACGGGCCGCCTTGGCATGACAACTTTCCCTTAGAAATTCTTTGGACAGCCGTGCCGGCGGTGATAATTTTAGGAATCGGAGTCTACAGTTTTGAGATTTACAACTCAATGGGAGGCCTCGATCCGATGGGCAATCACGACCACGGCACTATGCAAGCGCACTCTAAAATGCGGGGAAGTGCGATCGCAGCCACACTCTCAGATACACCCCAAAACGCCCCTCAAATTCCGTCTCAAAAACTCGTTGCTTTAGGCGTAGGCGCTTCCCCAGAAAATGAAGACAAACCAGCAGACTTAGTTGTAAATGTCACAGGTTTGCAGTACGCCTGGATTTTTAGCTATCCAGAAAGCGGCGTTAGTTCCGGCGAACTGCATATGCCAGTCAACCGCGACGTACAGCTAAATATCTCAGCTCAAGACGTGCTGCACGCATTTTGGCTGCCAGAATTTCGCCTCAAACAAGATGCAATTCCTGGGCGGCCGAGCGAACTGAGATTTACACCAACTAAAACCGGCGAATACCGGGTTGTTTGTGCGGAATTGTGCGGCGCTTATCACGGAGCGATGAAAGCTTTAGCAGTCGTTCACACGCCAGAAGAATTCGACACTTGGCTGCAAAGCCAGCAAGTTGCTAGCAGTCAAAACTTAGAGCAAGCAGTTGCAGTCAATCCTGGGGAATTGTCAGACGGTGAATTTTTGGCTCCCTACGTCAGGGAAATAAAAATTAATTCCGAAACCCTAGAACAACTTCACCCAACTCATCACTAAAAATAGTCATTAGTTCCTGGCACTGGGTCTTTGATCCTGAGCTAATAATTAATGACTAATAACTAATGACTAATAACTATGACACAAGCACAGTTCCAAGAAAGTGCAAACACTGAGGCTCGCGGAACAGCGCCCGCCGATAGACATTGGCGCGACTACTTCACTTTTAATACCGACCACAAAGTCATCGGTATTCAATACCTAGTCACAACATTTATTTTCTATCTAATCGGCGGCGTGATGGCAACTTTGGTGCGAACAGAACTCGCCACCCCCGACGCCGATTTTGTCACCCCCGAACTCTACAACAGTTTATTTACTGTTCACGCGACGGTGATGATCTTCTTGTGGATCGTACCCGCCGGAGCCGGATTTGCTAACTTTTTGATCCCCTTAATGATTGGGGCAAAAGACATGGCATTTCCCAGGCTGAATGCGATCGCCTTTTGGATGATTCCCGTAGGCGGCGTGTTGCTGTTGAGCAGTTTTTTGGTAGGAGCTCCGCAGGCTGGTTGGACTTCCTATCCGCCTTTGAGCTTAGTTACTGCTCAAGCCGGGGAAGAAATTTGGATTCTCAGCGTTTTGATTCTGGGAACTTCTTCGATTTTGGGGGCGGTGAATTTTGCCGTTACCATCTTTACCATGCGCGTTCCGAGCATGAGTCTCAATGAAATGCCTTTGTTTTGCTGGGCGATGATTGCGACTTCAGCGCTCACTTTGATTGCTACTCCAGTCTTAGCCGCAGCTTTGATTTTGCTGTCGTTTGACTTGTTAGCGGGGACGGCATTTTTTAACCCGACCGGCAACGGCGATCCCATCGTCTACCAGCATTTATTCTGGTTTTATTCGCACCCGGCAGTTTACATTATGATTATGCCCTTTTTCGGGGTGATTTCAGAAGTTTTGCCGGTGCATTCCCGCAAGCCAATTTTTGGTTATTTGGCGATCGCATATTCCAGTCTCGCGATCAGCTTTTTGGGCTTGATCGTGTGGGCGCACCATATGTTTACCAGCGGCACTCCCGGCTGGCTGCGGATGTTTTTTATGATCACTACTATGATCATCGCCGTACCCACTGGGATTAAAATATTTAGCTGGTTGGCAACTATTTGGGGAGGAAAACTCCGGCTTGTCAGCGCCATGCTATTTGGGATGGGTTTTATCTCAACATTTGTCCTCGGCGGCATCACCGGGATCATGGTGGCTTCCGTACCTTTCGACATTCACGTTCACGACACTTATTTTGTCGTCGCTCACCTACACTACGTGCTATTTGGCGGCTCAGTGTTTGGCATTTACGCTGCTTTTTACCACTGGTTCCCCAAAATGACGGGGCGGATGATTAATGAATTTTGGGGTAGAGTTCACTTTGTTTTAACCTATGTTGGCTTTACTGTAACTTTCCTGCCGATGCACGCTTTGGGGATGCAAGGAATGCCTCGGCGCGTGGCAATGTACGACCCGAAATTTACCACAATTAATGTCATTTGTACTGTTGGTGCTTATATGCTGGCAGTGTCTACAATCCCCTTTATCATTAATGTGATTTGGAGCTGGAGGTACGGCCCGAAAGCAGGTGACAATCCTTGGCAAGCTTTGAGTTTGGAATGGATGACGACTTCACCACCCCCCATCGAAAATTTTGAAGGAGTGCCGGTATTGGCAACGGGGCCTTACGATTACGGCATGGAAAAAATTCAGCATACTGGGGAACGTCTCAGACTCAAGTTGAGGGAGAATGCCACCCGCAACGCCCAGAAAACAGGTATTCCTATTGCGGAGGCTCAAGCTTCAACTTTCTTTGGCGGTACTGCCACTTTGGTCGCTCCTGAATCAGAGATAAATGTTGATTCTCCTGCTGATGAAAGTCAAGATGGCGAATAGTTATTAGTCATCAGGCATTAGTCATTGGGCATTGTTGACTGTTGACTGTTGACTGTTGACTGTTGACTGTTAACTAATGACTGATGACTAATGCCAACTGACAACTGACAACTGACAACTGACAACTGACTTCTTCATTACCAATTTCTTATGCAAATTCCAGCGATAGATCCGGCAAAAACAGCCCTGAATTACCACCACGAGGCTGAGGTAGAGGCACATGGTGTGGAGCATCCCGACCACCGAATGTTAGGTGTAATTGTCTTCCTGTGCGCTGAAGGCATGATATTTTTCGGTATGTTTGCTGCGTATTTGATTTATCGGGCGATGGCCCCCGTGTGGCCTCCTGAAGGTACGCCGGCGCGAGAGTTATTGCTGCCGGGAATCAATACGATCATTCTGATTGCTAGCAGTTTTGTGATTCACAATGCTGATACTGCAATCAAAAAAAATGATGCGGCCGGAATGCGGAATTGGCTGCTCGTAACTATTGCGATGGGAGCCGTTTTCTTGTTCGGTCAGGTTTACGAATACACTCATTTAGAGTTTGGCTTGACGACGAATTTGTATGCCAGTTGCTTTTACGTTTTGACTGCTTTTCACGGCTTGCACGTTACGTTGGGAGTGCTGCTGATGGTGGCGGTGGTGTGGCGATCGCGCGCGCAAGGTCACTATTCTAGCGAGCACCACTTCGGAATCGAAGCGACTGAGATTTACTGGCACTTTGTCGATGTGATTTGGATTGTTTTGTTTCTGTTACTGTATATTTTGTGATCCCAGAGGCTTTTCAACCTCTGCCACAAGAGATTTGTATGACCCCCAATTGGGGGTTTTTTTATTGTTGGGAAAGTGCGATCGACTTTCATTCACATGAATCAAAGCCGATCGCGCTAAACTAAAAGTAGCAATTCTCCTATCCAGCAGCATTGAGAAAATTATGCAGTGCGAATTGTGCGATCGACAAATGGAAGCATTAACCGCCCATCACCTCATCCCCAAACAAAACACCAAGCGGAAAAACGAAGACCCAAGCCCGACAATCGATATTTGCTCAGCCTGTCACCGCCAGATTCACTCTCTATTTGAGAACAAACACCTCGCCCAAGAGCTCAATACCCTAGAAAAGCTCAAAAATGAGCCTGAACTCCAGAAATTTGTCTCTTGGATTAAGAAACAAAAAACCGACAAACGCATTCAAGTACGCGGCAAAAAAGCTCGATCGTAGGGCTCGAACTCAGATATATAGTCCTGGGCGCAGTTACTGTCTCAAAGCCGGTTTATTCATAAATTTTTCGTTCCCTAACCCAAATTTTACATAGAAACCCGGTTTGTTTGCGTAAATCCTAGTATAGTGATTTACTTATTTGTAACAAGTTGCCAACAATTATCATGAACCTCACCTCCCTCGAACTTGCAAAAGACCGAGCGCGCATCTTCAAAAACTACCTCCAAATGGAAATAGATGCCCAAGCTAACATAAACAAATTAGCCTTTTTAGACCGGGGCATTGAAAAATCCCCTTACCAACAAGAAATTAAAAACTATCCCGATTATCTCAAACAGAAACCCGACGGCTTAAAAGTAATTAGCTATATTCCCGGACCCAATAATCTCCTCAAACTTACCCCCTTTCCCAGCTTAGGAGAACTACCTCAAATTGACTCTCAAGCTTTAAACTTTCTTCACGAAGACATCAAACAAGCATGCGTTTGCATTGGTACTTTTGTAGACGGCAAAATTCAGGGGCAGTGGCTGGGAAAAAACGCACTTACCAATACTGAGCAGTGGAGTGCCACTAAAATTATCCCACTGCTTAATATCGTCAGTCAAGTAAATAGCAAATATCCCGACTGCGACATTGACAACTGCGTTGTTAGAGATGGCAACGGGCTAAAATACGATTTTTACTTTTACGACGTAGCAAAAGACATGATTAGCTATGCCTCAAATATAGCAAGTTCAAACTCCTTAGCCGCGATGTTCAAACGCTTCGATACTCGCATAGGACTAGAGCAATGGCTGAAGAGCGCTACTGGCAATAACGACCTAATTTTTCGCGGCGATTACGGCGAAAATCCTTATCACAACAACCCCAAAATTTTCGATCTCACCAAAAAACAAGTGCTGCTAAGTGCCGCCTTAAACAGCACCCAACAAAAAAATTCCGTATCTGCTTATGATTTAACCAGGCTGATTTCCATGTTAGGATGGCACTTCCACATCGAACAGCGATCGCGCATGAAAGGAGCTCAGTGGAACAGCCTAGAAAGCATTGTCAGAGCAATGGGACATGACACCGCTCGATATGTGGACGTAGCAATTAAAACTTTGGGGATGGATAGCCTCATCACTTCTCCAGTAATTATCTCAAAATTGGGTTACGGACTGAGCTCGATCAGGGGAACCCTAGAAACAGTTTATGTGGCTTTAGTACGGTTTGTTGACGAACGGCCGAAGGCGGCGGGAAAGCCGTCAAAACTCAGAACTTTAGCCATGAGTTTGCGGGCAGAAAAAGCTGTAGGCGGTTCCACCAGTGTCGATCGCCTAGCGATCGAACTCGACGCCAGATTTTGCGCCGAAGTCACGGAAATTCTCCGTCGGTTGTTTGCGGAAGAATTTTAAACGCGGGCGATCGACTAATGAGAAAGTCGGTGAAACTTGCGGTAAAGCATCCTCTCTACCGGCTTTCCTCCCCGCAAATGTTGATCCGTTATTGCCGCCACTTCTTCAGGGCAAACGCTATTGTACCAAACCTCTTCTGGTAGCACCAACACCATCGGCCCGTTGCCGCATTGTCCCAAACAACTGCTAGCAACAACTTCGACTTCTGATGGTGACAATTTCTGAAAAGCTGCCAGTACCTTTGCTGAATTTTGCTTGCGACAAGTGCGGTTTTGGCAAACAAGAACTTGCCTAGAAGATTCGATCATTTTCATGTTTTTTTACTTGACATTCTGCTACATATATGCTATTTTCTTAGCATGGGAATAGGTGCGCGCATATATACCCAGATTGCCCAGATTGCCCAGATTTGATATATTCCCAAATTTTAAGGTGCGCCGCAACGCACCCTACGATTAATCTGGTGACAAGCCTTTGGAAGCCAACCATTGTCGATCGAACAAACGCGACTGATACCGAGCCCCGCCGTCGCAGAGTACCGTAACAATCGTATGTCCAGGCCCCAATTGCTTCGCTAAAGCCACAGCCGCCGCCACATTAATCCCCACAGAACCGCCCATAAACAGCCCTTCTTTCCTCAGGAGTTGGTAAATCACCCGGACAGCTTCAGTATCGTTAATTTGGATGGCGTCGTCTACCGGGGCATTCTCCATATTTGCAGTGACGCGGGTGGTGCCAATTCCCTCAGTAATCGAACTACCTTCAGTCTTAATTTCCCCAGTTTTGAAATAACTGTAAAGCCCGCTGCCCATCGGGTCTGCCAAGACAATTCTAATAGCAGGATTTTTTTCTTTCAAAAACATTCCTACGCCCGCAAAAGTGCCGCCAGTACCAGTAGCAGTTACCCAAGCATCAATTTTACCGTTTGTTTGTTCCCAAATTTCCGGGCCAGTTGTCTCGTAATGAGCTCGGCGATTGGCTAAATTGTCAAACTGATTTGCCCAGACTGCATTCTCCATTTCTGCAGCCAATCTTCCCGACAATTTGACATAATTATTTGGGTCTTTGTAAGGAACAGCGGGAACAGTCCGAACTTCAGCGCCCAAGGTTTTCAAAGCATCGATTTTTTCTTGAGATTGGTTATCGGGAATCACAATCAAACATTTGTAACCTTTAGCGTTGCAAATGTGAGCCAAACCGATGCCAGTATTGCCGGCAGTGCCTTCAACAACAGTGCCGCCCGGTTTTAGCAAGCCTTTTTCTTCTGCATCTTTGATAATGTATAAAGCAGCCCGGTCTTTTACAGAACCGCCGGGATTGAGAAACTCTGCTTTGCCGAGAATTTCGCAGCCTGTTTCATCGCTGAAGCTGTTTAAGCGAATTAGTGGGGTGTTGCCGATTGTGCCTACAAAGCCGTTTTTAATATCCATATTTTTTGCGTGTGTGTATCCTATGATTAATTTTTACAATAAGTTGATATTTATTGCTACCACTTTTACCAAATCTTGCTCATATTGAGTACGAATCCAGGCAAAACGGGGTCGCCGCTAACTGTAGCCGGATTCTCCAAACATTCTTCTGGCAAACCAGGACGGTAAATATAAACTCGGCGATTTTTGCGGTCAATTAACCAGCCTAACTGCACTCCTGGTTCTCTCATATATTCTTGCATTTTGTCTTGCAATGGCTTGAGATTATCAGAAGCAGACCTCAGTTCTACTACAAAATCAGGGCAAATAGGTGGGAATTTATCTTGCTGTTCTGGTGACAAAGTATTCCACCGTTCCAGTTTAATCCAGGAGGCATCTGGAGACCTGTCACCCATTGAAAGCTTAAATCCCGTACTGGAGTCAAAACACATACCTGTTCCATCTTGGCGAGCCCAAATATACAACTCTCCAAAGACGCTACCGCTGCGATTTCCTGTTGTTCCACCAGTAGGAGGCATAATTAGCAATTCTCCCGATTTATTGCGTTCAATGCGTAACTCACTATTGATTTGACAGAACTCGAAAAACTCGTCGTCTGTCATTTGCAATTTGGGCGGTATTCGCAACACAATTGTTGATGACAGCATTTAGCCTTTCCTCAAATCTAAAGTGTTTACACAAGATTACACAATTTCTTTGTTTGTAGCGAGGACTAAAGTCCTAAAAAATCAGGATTAAGGACTCAAGCCCTAACTACAAGCTGGTTGAACTGGCGAATTATAGAGGTAAGGTGTGCAGTACACACCTTACATAATTAGGTTCTGCGTCCAGGAATTTTAAACCTATTTATTCGGCTGAGGAGTCATCCGCAAATAAGGCTTAATCGGCGTATAACCTTTAGGAAATTTCTCTTCCAACTCTTTCGGGTCGGTAATCGAAGGTACGATTACGCAATCGTCGCCGTCTTTCCAATCAACCGGAGTCGCAACGCTGTATTTGTCGGTAAGTTGCAAGGAATCAATAACTCGCAAAATTTCATTAAAATTCCTACCTGTGCTCGCCGGATAAGTAATGCTCAAACGCAATTTCTTTTGCGGGTCAATCACAAAAACTGTGCGGATTGTTAAGTTATTCAGCGAGTGGGGATGGATCATGTCGTAAATGTCGGAGACTTTACGATCGCCATCTGCTAAAATCGGATAATTGAGGGTGACATTTTGAGTTTCCTCAATATCTTTAATCCAGCCCATGTGAGAATCCACATCATCGACGCTGAGGGCAATGGTTTTGACGCCCCGCTTGTCAAATTCAGACTTTAGACGGGCCACTGCACCGAGTTCTGTGGTGCACACTGGAGTGTAGTCTTTCGGGTGGGAAAACAACACGACCCAGCTATCCCCAGCCCAGTCGTAGAAATTGATTTCCCCTTCAGACGAAGCTTGGGTAAAGTTGGGAACTGTATCGCCTAATCGCAGAGTCATAACTGATTTCCTCTAATTTTATTTAAGGACTGTTCCTTATCATGCCATAATTGCCCGGTTTCTCGATCGAGCTGTAAAGGATTCTAAACTTTTTGGTCGATCGATCGGCAATTCCACTACTGTAATGTATGTGTGGCTTATACCGCTAAATTTTCTTGCTATGCTTTACTTTCTGCTGAAGGCAATACAGCCTATTTTAGTCCCGCTGTGTTTTGTGTCCGCCTGGGGTTTAGTTTTTTTGCTTTTTTTGAGTGTCGGGCGTGCTGTCACCGACTCCCTGCGTCGAGCTCAGCGGATGCACCAAATCCCTTGTGCTAACTGCGTATTTTTCACCGGCGACTACCACCTCAAGTGTCCCGTTCAGCCTACTATAGCTTTATCTGAAGATGCGATCGACTGTCCTGATTATCGAGGGCATTCGGGAATTTACGGTTAAAAAATCCGACCGCCGCTTTACATATTTCTTAACATCTCTGACTCTTTCAATTAAACTTAAGTTGTGGTAAAGAGATTTTCAGGAGAGGGGAAAGAATGCTAATTCAAAAGCTAAATGCCTGCGATGAGTTTATTGCTGGCGACGGTACTCAACTGCGAGAATTGCTGCATCCAGACAAACAAGCTGTGGATTTGCGTTACAGTTTAGCCCACGCCACTTTGCCAGCGGGACAAACTTCTGTGCTGCACTCCCTGACAACTTCTGAAGTTTACTATATCCTCAGCGGCGTTGGAGAAATGCACATCGACGACGAAAATCAATTCGTGGAAGCCGGAGATGCAGTTTACATTCCGCCAAACGCCAAGCAGTTTATTTACAACTGTGGCACCGAGCCGCTAATATTTATGTGTATCGTCGATCCCGCGTGGCGAAAGGAAGACGAGACAATTTTCCAGTAATTTTCTAGTTTTTCTCATTTTAGTCTCGTTACCCGGCTCTGCGGGGTAACGCATATCTAGAGGCTCTGCCTCTAGTGAAAAAAACATCACAAACCGAAAATCTCTTTTAACAACAACAGCACCCAGCCATATGTACCGAGTGATTTCCTCTTTTTTCAACTTCGATGTGGAGTTGCAATAATCGTCGGATTCAGTTGCATTGCTCCCCTCTAATTAGTTGAGGAAGTATCAGCTTTGTTGGTGGGTGCTGCTATTGTTTTTTGATGAGACAGATGTGAGATTAAACAGCGTTTTTACTCCTTAGATTCTATTGTGAACTTCGCTGTGGTATCTAGAGGTTGTATCTGTCATAGAAGCTTTTTGTTCGCTTCATATTATTAATTTAGCACCTTCTTCTAGAAGCGCAAGTACCTGCAACTAAACTTTACATTTTTAGAAGTAACTGCGGATAATTATGAAGTTAAATTAAGCATTGAGCTTTCTAGCTGCTCAGCTAAAATAGTAGAGTTCGGCTGTGCTTGCTGCTGCGAGAAACGGCATAATATTTGTATGAAAACAACCAAACTCATCAAACTGTGCGCCTTATCGATCGGTCTCTTCCTGCTGTGCAGCAGTGCAGTAACAGCGCAAACGACGACGAACCCTCAACCTGGGCAAACTTACACTAACCAAGAGATTCTGCAACAGTTGGTAAAGGCAAAAGTCGTGTATCTGGGCGAAACCCACGATAGCGCTGAAGACCATCAAGCTCAACTGGCGATTATCCGAGAAATGCAGCGGCAAAATCGGAAAATTGCGATCGCGATGGAAATGTTTCAGCGTCCGTTTCAAAGTGCGATCGACAACTACTTAGCAGGTAAACTGACTGAACAGCAATTAGTCGAGCAAACAGAGTACAATCGCAGATGGCGTTTTCCCTGGGAATCTTACGCCCCCATTTTGCGGTTTGCCAAAGAAAATCAACTACCTGTCCTCGCCTTAAATACACCATCCGAAGTAACGAGAAAAGTTGCCAGTCAAGGTTTAGAAAGCCTCACAGCAGAGGAAAAAAAGCACATTCCCCCAATATCCGAAATTCACACCGACAACGCCGAATATCGGCAACTGCTGCTAGAAGTTTACCAGCAACACCAAAAGGCAGAACAGGGAAATAGTACGGCTTTTGAAAGATTCTTGCAAGCCCAAGTTTTGTGGGACGAAACGATGGCGGAAAAAATAGCTGAATTTGTCAAAGCAAACCCTGACTATCAAGTTGTGGTGTTGGCGGGTAAAGGACACATTATTTACGGTTACGGCATTCCCAGTCGCGTCGAGAGGCGTTTGGGTGTCGGGAATGTAAAAGTGCGATCGGTTTTACTCAATTCCAGTGACAATCCTGTTTTGTCGGCAGATAGACCCATTGCTGACTTTGTTTGGAGTCACTCGAAATAGTACAATTATACGCGGAAACAATAATCAGGTAAAAATCAATGACAAACAGACCAAAAATACTTGCATTTGCCGGAAGTACCCGCGAAGGATCGTATAACAAACTGCTGGTAAAAGTTGCGGCGGCTGGGGCTAGTGCGGCAGGTGCAGAAGTTACTTATGTAGATTTGCGCGATTTGCCGATGCCGCTATTTGACGAAGATTTGGAAGCAAAAGAGGGAATGCCAGAAAATGCCAGAAAATTGAAGGAATTAATGGTAGCGCATGACGGGTTTTTGATAGCTTCCCCTGAGTATAACAGTTCAATTACGCCTGTGTTGAAAAATGCGATCGATTGGGTATCGCGCCCAGCACCGGGTGAACCGGGATTGGTGGCATTTACTGGCAAAGTAGCGGTAATTATGAGTGCTTCCCCAGGCGGACTCGGCGGTTTGCGGGGATTAGTGCATTTGCGATCGATCCTGGGGAATATTAACGTATTGGTGCTCCCCGATCAGAAAGCAATTCCCCAAGCTTTTGAAGCATTTAATGCTGACGGTACGATGAAAGATCCCAAACAGCAGGACGCTGTTGAAACTCTCGGTGCTAAGTTGTCTAATGTGCTGTCGAAATTAATCGCCTGAAGCAATAAATTCATTTTGCAGTAGGGACACAGCAAGGTTGTGTCCCAATCCCAGCATCTGTTATTTCGCTGGCTGCATCAAGTGCGATCGCATCGCAGAATTGCTACGATAGATCATAGTTGATTGGCTGTTATTCTCAACCCCAAATTAACATGAAATTCACCAAAGACCCAAAATCAGCACCTGCTAAAACCAGCAGCCACGCTTGAGAATTGCACTTAGAAAATCATCCGTCTGGTGAATCCCTGAAATTGTGCTATCGAAATTAGTGCGATCGCCAACCGCCGACTTTTCCGAGTTTCTTCCAAGGTTTATTCTTGTATCTTCCCCCAGGCTAACTCTTCAACATAGCCAACATACCACTCATCTACTTTTTCCCACACCGCAGTAAATCTATTTACCCTTGTGCCTCTACTTGAAAACGGGTATAATTTTATTTCTCCGATATAATATCGAGTTCAAAAATTACCACAAATTGTACCAAAACCGCATCACCCGATCGACGTAAAACAAAACCACCCGATCGCAGATTGGCACAAATCGACGAGAGTAGGCATACTTGAACCATCGGTCATCGGTCGGTATATTTCTTCCAAACAGCACGGCAGACGTGGGAGACTCCTCCGTCACGCCTGCCCTGCAGTTTTATTTAAAAATTGTTCGATTTCCTACGGGATAGCTTCGCTTTACGTAAATTACCCCATTTTTTTCTTTTTCCAAGCCTCCACAAACGGCAAAAACACCGACACCAACTCCTGCCGATTCATCACCAAAGTCGGATAAGAAATCCTCCCGTAATTCTTCCCCACTTCCAGCGGAAAAATCCCCTGGGATTCCAGCGGCAACCAAACCGCACCAGCAGCCTTTACAATTACCCAACTCCCCGCAATATCCCAAATTTTCGGAGTCGCTTCCACCCCTCCCATAGCCACACCCGAAGCCACAGTCAAAAAATTGTAACTAGCCATGCCCAACATCCGAACTTTACTCGGAAGATGAGGCCCGATTCCCACACTCCGCGAACACAAATTAAAAAAATGATTGCCGCTCATTTTATCAGCAGTCGGCCGAATTTGCTTGCCGTTTAAAAACGCACCTTGAGGCATATTATCAAACACGCCACCCGAAAAATCAGGTGCAAAAAAACCGTGAAAAGACTGATTAATTGGCGGCAAATGCACGTAGCCAAAAACCGGAGTTCCACGATACAACAAACCCAAAGAAATACCCCAAATCGGAATTCCCCTAGCAAAATTAGTTGTAGCATCTAAAGGATCGACAATCCAGCACCATTCAGTATCGGGGAAAACCTGTTCGCCTTCCTCACTTAAAATCCCGTGAGTGGGAAAAGCAGATGCGATCGCACTTCTAATTTCCGCATCCGCCCAATTATCGGATTTCGTCACCAAACTGCCGTCATCCTTCTCATCCGCTTGCACGGAACCGAAATCTTGCAACAACTGCTGTCCGACTCTCTCGACAGTAACCCGTGCAAAACTTAATATAGAATCCCAAACATTAGTCATTAGTTATTAGTTATTGGTTATTGGTTATTGATTATTGGAACTAACAACTGCCACAGCCCAACTGACAACTGACACCTGCCAACTGACAACTCATCAGTCTAATTCATTTTCAAGAATAGTTGCGATCGCACTTTTAGCATTATCCTGAAACTCCCCAACATCCACCCTACCCAACAGCCAAACAGCCAGAATCATACCCACCGCCGGCACAGCAAAAACCAACCCGTAAGCCAACATCGGCAGCCCAAACAAACTTCTGCCCAAATCCAAAATAGCACCGCCACTAATCGTCGCCACACCACGCGCCATCGCCTGCGACAAACCCCAAGCACCAATAAAAGTCCCAGCAGTTTCTGCAGCAGTCAAATCCAACATCAAACTCAGCGCACCCGTCGTGGTAATTCCCGAAGCAAAACCAAAAAACATTAAAGCCGACTTAAACACAATTGGATTACCAGTAAACCCCGATAAAATAATCAAGCCAAAACAAGCAGCAACCGACAAACAGCCCAACCTAATCGTATTTTGCTTGCCAATGCGCGGCACAATTAAAAAACCAGTTGCGCTCAAACCGATCAGAGTACCAGTACCATAAATAGCATTCAACCGCGTAGTTTCCGAAATCGGCATCTTAAAAATTTCCCCGCCGTAAGGTTCCAAAACCGCATCCTGCATAAACAAGCAAATTGTCATAACCAGCAGGAAAGTAAAAAACAAACCAGTTTGGCGGCTAGCAGTCAAAATCCGCAGCGCACTTCCCAGAGTAATTTTATCTTCTCGATTCACTGCAGACGATCGCACCCCGTAGCGCGAATACTTTTTCTCAACCCCAAAAGTCCCAATCCCCACCAAAAATAAAACAAGCGCCGGCACCTTCACAAACAAACCATTAATCGAAGCCTGCAACACTTCCCGTGACACATCCCCATCAATTTGCTTTAGCAAACCGCTGCTAACAATCGCCCCAATAATAATACCAACCATCAGCATCGACCACACCACACCCACCAACTTTGATCGATCTTCCTCATCCGAAACATCCACCAACAAAGCAGCAAAAGGAGTCGAACTCGAACAAATAGCAATACCGTAAAGCGCAAAAATCAAACCCAACAAACCCACCCAACCGTAAGTAGGACTCGTCCATCCCACAGCCTCCAAACTGCCGCCCAAGCCCCACATCACCTGCACCGCCAAAAAAGCAGAAATCACAAACAAAACCCCGCCCATCCACACATAACCTGTGCGGTGATGGCCAAACAAAGGCTTAGCATCAGACATTTGCCCGAACCACACCCTAGCCGGCGCCACAAACTGGTGCATAGCCAGCGTACCCGCCACCACAGTAGCCGGAATCGCCAACTCCTTAATCATGACGCGATTGAGCACCCCCAAGGTCAAAATCGACATCATGCCCAATCCCATCTGAAACAAACCCAACCGGAACATAGTCAGGAGGGTAACTCTCTTGATAGCAGGAGTCGCGGAATCTGTTAATCTTGAATCTGGCAAACGGTCGATCGACATAACTATTCAAAATAAACACAGCATTTGCATTTATAGTAACTGACATATCGCAACCCGCCGCCATTCTTCCCCAGGCTAGAAGCTCGATCGCGATTATTCGTATCAATTCATATAAAAATAAAGAGAATCAATAACTGTGGATTTACCAACCGTGACAACCATTACCCTAGGACAAAATGGCCCAGCCGTCATTCCCCTGTGCGTCGGAACTTGGGCTTGGGGCGATAAACTATTTTGGAACTACGGCAGCAACTACGGCGCCGCCGAAGTCGAAGCAGCATTCAAAACATCCCTAGACAGCGGAGTCAACTTTTTCGACACAGCCGAAGTCTACGGTAACGGCTTGTCAGAAGAATTGCTGGGGCAGTTTATCAAAAAAACCAGCCAACCCGTTCAAATAGCCACCAAATTCGGCCCCGTACCTTGGCGGATTACAGGAAAATCAGTTTCCGAAGCCTTGAGTGCCAGCTTAAAACGCTTGCAAGTAGAACAAATAACCCTCTACCAAGTTCACTGGCCGTTCACTTTTTTACTCAGCCAAGAAACCCTGATGAACGCCTTAGCGGATGAAGTCAAACAAGGCAGAATTCAAGCAGTAGGAGTAAGCAACTATTCCGCAGAACAGATGCGCCAAGCCCACAAAATATTAGCAGCCAGAGGCGTTCCCCTAGCAACAAATCAAGTCCGGTACTCCTTGCTGTCGCGGCAAGTAGAAAAACAAGGAATTGTGAGTGCAGCCGGCGAATTGGGAGTCACAATTTTAGCTTATAGCCCCTTAGCCCAAGGATTGCTCACCGACAAATATACAGCCCAAGAACCACCTACAGGAGCTCGCAAAATGGACTCCCGCTTCACCAAAAGCGGCCTCGAAAAAATTGAATTAGTCATGTCCACGCTGCGGAAAATGGGTCGAAAGCGCGATCGCACGCCCGCCCAAGTTGCCCTAAACTGGTTGATATGCCAAAACGGAGTTATCCCCATTCCCGGCGCCAAAACCGCCAAACAAGCCCAAGAAAATGCAGGTGCATTAGGTTGGAATTTGAGCCCAGATGAAGTCAATCAACTAGAACTAATGACTCGTCCCTGGCTAGAATAAATTTGTTAATTGTTGACTGTTCACTGTTGACTGTTCACTGTTGACTGTTCGCTGTTCGCCGTAGGTTGGGTTTTACTTCAGTCTACCCAACCTACAGTTCACTTTCTTCTCACCTCTTCCTTCTTCCTTGCATCCGTTACATCCGTTACAAAATCCGTTGCCGAACTTCGTCTTACTATGAAAATCTTAACTGATTGGGGCTTCACGCGCGAAGGCTGGCGCAATAACAGCCGCGGCGAATATTTAGTCCTGCTTCAAGGAGGATTGCTCACAGGTTTTGTAATCTTACCAGTTTATCAACTGCCAGGATTAAAAATTCAATCAACTCAATTAGTTGCTATTACCGGGATTGTAGCAATTATTCTCGGCTTAAGCGGATTAATTTTCATCATCAAAGGATTGATAGACTTAGGAAAAAACCTCACACCTTTACCGTATCCCAGAGAAGACGGAGAATTAGTCCAAACAGGCATTTACGGAATAGTGCGACATCCATTATACAGTGGCTTAATTTTAGCAGCCCTCGGTTGGACACTTTTTCAAATGAGCATATCCCACTTAATAGCCAGCGCAATATTAATAATATTTTTCGACCTCAAAGCCAGCCGCGAAGAAACCTGGTTAAACGAAAAATATTTACACTATTCACAATACAGCCAGCGAGTCAAAAAACTACTTCCCGGAATTTATTAAAAGCTCGATTGCCCATAAAAAAAACCGAGCGAAGTTAACAGATTGACATTAATTGTGATTTATGCTATAAAGGGCGTAATTAATTATGAATTTTAACAGCCATGCTACGTTTAAATATCAAACTGTTAAAAACAGCATTCCCCTTCGCAGCTTTATCATTATTGCTCAGCAGTTACGCTACCAACACAAACCCTTCTCAAACACCTAAAAATCTCTTTCACTTTACCGACTCTCAGACTACTACCTCACCTAGAAAACAAAAACCAAATTTAGTCGTAGCTGATGTCAACAGTGAAAAAGCAGCAATTAAATCAGTTGTCATATTAAATTTGAAAGCTTTGAATGAAGAAAATATAGAAGTTTATATGACGACAATAGACCAAAAGTCTCCAGGATTTGAACTAACAAAAAATGCGATTGCACAAAATTTTTCTATCTACGATTTGAATTATGTAATGAACAAATTTGATGTGGCAACCATTTCAGGCAATACAGCGATAGTTACAGTAGATCAAACCACAACAAAAATTAGAGGCCCGCAGTTCAGAAATAATAGAATGGTGTTAAGGCACCAATTCAACAAATATAATGGAAAATGGAAAATGTTTAGCTCTGAGATTCAGAAAGTTGAGTATTTAAACTAGACAATTAAGACTAACGCACGAGAACGGTAAATTGCAATTGTCTAGACCAGGGAGAGCAGTATTAAAGACGACTAATGACTAATGACTATCATTCATGCCTAGTACCGTCCGGCATAATCGCCCCCTTTAAATTCGCTCCTGCCAAATTGGTACTAAGCAGCAAAGCATTCCTCAAATTAGCACCCTTTAAATTAGCCTCTTCCAGGTTTGGCATCCACAGATTCGCCCCTCCAAATTCGCCCCCTCCAAGTTAGCATTAACCAGAAAAGTCCCTTTCATGAAAGCACCTTTTAAATTGGCATTTTGCAAGTTAGTAGCTCCCAAATAAGCATCCTCTAAAAACGCATTTTCTAGATTGCTTCCCTCTAAACTTGCCCCGGCCAAATTGCTGCTTATCAGGTAAACCCTAGCCAAATTTGCCTGTTTCAAGTTAGCATTTACCAAATGCGCGCTCCACAAATTGGCATCTTTCAGGTTGGCTTTTTCTAAATTGACGCCTTCCAGAAAAACTTCGCTCAAATTCGCCCCGGAAAGATTGCAACCTTGACATTCCCTCGCTGTCAGCAATTGCCGGACTTGATGCTTGACTGACGAACGGTTCGCTGCGAAAATTATTAAACCTGTAGTTGCTAAGGCAATAATACTAAAAGTTGCCAGCCCGATCGCACTTACAATCTTCGTAGAAGTTCACGGGGGTAGCAAAAACCAAAAAAATCTGATAAGGTGAGGCACATGGAGAAGACAGTGCCGGAATT
>NZ_JAUBPR010000001.1:122874-236793 GCF_036700845.1 Microcoleus sp. S13_C5 | reverse complement strand
TTTTAATTGTGACAAGTTTTCTTTTTTTTCCTTGTATTCTATGGGGTCTGGCTTGCCGCCAACACTTCGACGCATCCTATGCCAACTCATCCTTTTTTTTTAATTATTCTCTTAATTGTTTCCGTACTTATATTAACAGACCATTCTTTTTGGATTTTTTGTACTACTTGCTTTAATTGTTTTGGTTGCAATTTTACCCAGTCTCTAATTTGATCGGATTGTGCGGAATTAAATGTTTCTTTTCTGCCTCTACCTGGTTTATTATATAATCCGAGCATTCCCTCATCTTCCCATCGATTCAACCAGTTATACATGGTCTTATAACTAACTTTAAAGATTTTCATTAAGTTTTTATTTTTGATATTTTGTGAAGCTAAAATCAGGAAATGTGCTCTTTGGCGCACTTGATGATGTCTGCTTTCGCGATAAATTCGGTTTAGCAATTTCAAGGAAAGTGGATTGATATCTCGAAGTAAAAACATATAAAACTTCTTTGAACACAACTTGATATTTTTTATTATATCATATTAGTTGTTTGTGTAATTAATTTTGTTTGACTACTTAGGAAGTTTTATGGCGATTATGTATCTCGACGGCAGCAAACCGAGTGTAACGATCAGCGAAGCAGCGCGCAAATTAGACAGCCGGATGATGGAATTGAAACCAGACTTAACTCAACCGTAATAAGTGGGTGCTGCAAGGTGTAAAAAAATCAGTTTTCTAGCTGCAGATGACACTCATACCATTTTCTATTTTCGATTTTCGATTGGGAATAACTGATTCTGTATGAGTTTGGAACGCGGGGCTACAGTTGCATCTTTTGTGGAAACTGGTATCAGATTAGTTACACTAACAAACCTAGCGCAAAAATAACATAGAAACCGAGTTTTTAGGCTATTCTTACCGAGGATTGTGATGAGATATTTTTGTCAAGTCAACCATATTTTGCTGCCGCTATGGAAAACATAATGCATATTTTTGATGATCGATCGCCATATTTTTTGAGTGTAACTCGCGGCGACTGCACAGTTGTTGATATTGAAGTAACTTCGGAGTATTAAGAATGTTTCTAGAAAGGGGTAGCCCTGCAAAAGTAATAATGTAATGCCATGCAAACGGCGTCTGCATGTCGGATCGAACGCGCGAAAAACATTCTTTCCCCACCACTACCAGAAAGGGTTTGAATTATAACCAGAGACAATCTCGCCGTACAAATACCGCAATTTAGACAGAGTTCCGTCCCCGCTGATTATAGATGGAGAATCTGGTAAGCTATTATCGCCCAGGCGCTCCCGCCTCCGACGTAAAAACTGTTTTGCTGCCACTAAAAAATCTTCGTGATGATTCAAGAAGCTTACAGAAAACAAGCCAGGCTTGCCCTGCTCCGGGTGCGAAGTATGGTAAGCAAGCAAATCGTCTACCGTTTTTTCATAAGCCGCAACCAAGGTCTCAAATTGCTCTAGCCGAAAATCACTGACCGACCTAAACTCAGTAGCAGCCGTCAAAATATCCTCCGCTTCCAAAGTGGCTTTTAAAGAAAAATACCGCAGCTTGAGGGGCTGAGCTTCTAGTTTTTTGAGATGCTCTTGATCGACTTCTTTCCTAACGGTCTTAACCTGTTGTCGCAATTCCAAATTAGCTTTAATAAAGGCATCCCAAGCAGCCATCAGCCGGGGGTGCAAATCCCTACCTTTAGCCATATTGTCGTCCTGATAATTTTCGCGTTTGTAGTAAAGGTTGGCCTCATTCATCAGCGGCGCCAGCGCCACCAGAGCTTTCTGATAGGCATCGGCTGCTGCTTCTAGGGCCTGATTGTGAGGCTCGATTGTCGCAGCTCTTTTGACTGCATAAGCGCACCTATTCGAGTCTTCCAGTTTGTCTACACCGTTGAGTGTTGATTCTTTACCCGTCGGACCAGTTGTGGCATTCGCCCATTCGAGGTAACGGCGCCGACTTTCCAAAACACTTTTAGAGTATTGATTGATGCAGCTCTCGATATAGTAATTGATCTTGTTTGCCACATCCTCCCGATGATCAGAGGCAAGCAGCACCGATTTGTGAGGCGAAAAGGGCTGACCCAGCGGCGGTAGACTGGGCCCTAAAACTGGTTTTAGATTCACTTGGGCTGTGGCTAGCTGAGCGAGGCCAGCACCTTCTGCTAAAATCAAAGCGCCAGCGAGTACGATCGAGGAATGTTTGAATGCGGTGGTGCAAGTCATTGTCTATTTCCTCCTAGTCGGCGTTCTTGTTGCTCTACCGCTGAGTAACATCGAATTATCTTACCACGACACCTATGTCTGTCTCTGTTTCTCTGCAAAACGCCTGCAAGATTTACAACAAAATACCCGTTATCAATGACCTTTCGTTCACGATTGAAGCCGGAGAAATGTTCGGTCTCCTAGGCCCCAACGGTGCTGGAAAATCGACCACAATTCGGATGCTGACTACCCTGACTAAGCCCAGCAGCGGTCAAATCCAGGTAGCTGGATTTGACGTGATGCGGCAAAGCTTGCAAGTGAAACAGTGTATAGGCGAGGCGTCGTGCTCCAACAAATCAGCGTTGATAGTGACCTTTCAGTATGGGAAAATATGGAGTTTCACGGGCGGATGCACCACATCCCAAACCCGAAGCGGCAACAGTTAATTAAACAGTGGTTGGGATATGTAGAATTAGCAGAAAGGCGAGACGACTTAGAAAAAACTTTGTCGGGAGGAATGAAGCGAAGGTTGCAAATTGCCCGAACACTTTTGCATGAGCCGCAAATCTTATTTTTGGACGAACCGACTGTAGGGTTAGACCCGCAAACGCGGCGCCGATTGTGGGAAATAATTTTAGATTTGAACAAGCAGGGAATGACAATGCTGTTAACAACGCATTATATGGATGAGGTGGAGTATTTGTGCGATCGCATCGGCATTATGGACGGCGGCAAGTTAATTCAACTCGGAACGTTAGCCCAACTGCGGCAGCAACACGGTCAAGGGTTAGTGATGAAACAAATAGGCGATCGCTGGGAATACAAGTTTTTGCCTACTCTGGAAGAAGCTAATTTATATCTCGATGCCAAAGATGATAAAAATGGAATGATGGTTCTTCCTTATAATTGAGAGGATATTTTTGTATAATAGCTGACTGGCCGAAAGTTAGGTTGATAAATAGCTAATCGCTAAGTTTGATACTTTAACGTGAAAAAATGGCGATTTCTTAGCAAAAATATCGGAACTCTGGGAAGCAAAAACAAGTTTAACATTCTACTTCTAGGGATTAGGTGCGCCATTACGCACCTATATATAAATTTTATGCGTCCCGGGCTGAGATAAAAAAAATAAAATTGAAATAGTTTGGTTTGGTTCCTCAACCTAACCTACACTATTAATCATTTGTGTAAGGGGAATGTTTATTACCAATTATCATTATTCACGACACGGAAGTTAGTGAGATACGGATAGCTGTTGTTTTGCTGATTCCTTCTTCTTTCTTGCTTCCTCCTTCTTCTTTCAAAGTTCCAATTCCTAATTACTAATTCCCAAATGACTCGCTTAGCCACAACAATAGAAGCCATACTTTACCTAAAAGGTCAGCCGGTCTCAATAGCAGAGATTGCCGAGATTGCCAAGTGCGATCGAGCCGAAGTCGAAGACGCGATCATCGAACTCATGTCTGACTCATCCCGCCGCGACAGTGCATTAGAAGTCGTAGAAACCCCCACGGGATACAGCCTGCAACTCAGAGAAGAGTTTGCCAGTTTAATGCAAACTTTAATACCTCCAGAATTAGGTGTTGGAGCTTTGCGAACGCTGGCGGCGATCGCCCTCAAAGGCGGCATCGCTCAGCCAGACTTAGTTAACTTGCGAGGTTCAGGAGCTTACCAACAAGTGCAGGAACTTGTTGAAATGGGTTTCGTCCGCAAACGGCGGCCGAGTGAGGGGCGATCGTATTGGTTACAAGTTACCGATAAATTTCATCGGTACTTTCAAGTAGACCAACTGCCAAAACAATTGCAAATTGACTTTCAGGCAAATTTGTACCCAAGCAATGACGAGTAGTTTGAAGTAGAATGTAACCAGCCAGAAATTAAGAATCGCCAAATGGTTTTTCACCCTGACTTTGACACCTCCAATGCCCAACAAACCGCAGTCAATCCACTGCTGAAGTACCTCCAACACCAATCCCCGGAGGTTCTAGCCCGCGTGGCCAAGTCCGTCACCCCCGAAATCAGAGAAATTATCTCTCATAACGTTCAAGGACTTGTCGGCGTTTTGCCTTCAGAAAATTTTAACGTCGAAATTACCACCGATCGCGAAAACTTAGCAGGTTTGCTAGCTTCAGCGATGATGACAGGCTATTTTTTGAGGCAAATGGAGCAGAGGATGCACCTAGAAGAAAATTTAGCAAGCACCAGCTCGATTCAACCAAACTCACCCAAAGACAAGTAAAAAGATCAACGGGTTGGGGAAGCCAGAAAGATGAAAGTTGTTCAGAAAAATCAATAATCCTGAATCATGGAGGCACAGGGAATTAAGAAACCGGGCTGTTAACCGGATATCCCTCGCGCTACACCGAGGCTTTTGGTGAAAAAACCCGGTTACTGCTTCCAGGACTATAAAGCATCAGATTCATCTTCCATCCTCCACCCTTGCAACTAATACCAATTTCAAAAAAGAATGCAACTGCAGATAAGCTCCCAATCCTTATGCAGTGAGTCATTCTTAATTATTTAATCGAAAATCGAAAATGGTATTACCCACCAGCGGGGCTACCCGATAGGGGAAAAGCACCTGGACGTACTTTAATTTTCTGAACTTGACCCAAACGGTTAATTTCCACTTCTAGTTCTTTGTCCACAACAGTGCTTTCCACCCGTTCTTGCACGTCCCCTGGAGTGTTCACCGCAATTCCGTCAACTTTTTGAATGACATCTCCGGCGCGCAAGTCCGCTTTTTGAGCGGGGGAATTTTCCACGACTCGCGTCACGGCTACGCCTTGATCGAGGGTAATTTTATTATTATCGAGCTGTTTATTGAGTTCGGCCTTGGTCGCTGCTGTCAAGCTGACCATTTGAATGCCGAGATAGGGATGTTCGGCTTTACCTTTGGCGAATAACTGATCGGAAACTCGTTTGGCGGTTTCGATCGGAATTGCAAATCCCAAGCCCTGAGCGTCCGCGCGGATAGCGGTATTGATGCCAATTACTTCGCCTTGGTCGTTGAGCAGGGGGCCACCAGAATTGCCGGGGTTGATGGCGGCGTCGGTTTGGATGAAGCGGACTCGCTTGTCTGGGATGCCGACTTGAGAACTCGATCGACCTGTAGCGCTGATAATGCCCACAGTCACGGTATTGTCCAGACCTAAAGGATTGCCGATCGCGATCGCCCACTGTCCCGGTACAATATTGTCCGATCGACCCAAAGCCACCTGCGGCAGTTCCTTAGCATTAATCTTAACCACAGCGACATCCGTCAGCGGATCGACTCCCTGCACCTTACCCTCAAACTCGCGGCCGTCTTTGAGCGTCACCTTGACAGTATCCGTCCCGGAGACAACGTGAGCATTAGTAACGATGCGGCCGTCAGAAGTGAGAATAAACCCGGAACCCGTACCTCTCTTGACTCGTTCTTCCGGCTGCGGCAAATTCTCCCCAAAAAACCTACGAAACAAAGGATTTTTGAAAGCTTCGGGCACTTGATTCGCCACCTTGCTTGATGCGTCAATCCGCACTACAGCCGGGCCTACTTTTTCGGCTGCTTCAGCAATAAAATTGGGATTGCTGCGATCAACCGCCCGATTTTCCAGAACTGGAGGAGACGCATAGGGGGGGATTTGCTGGCGTACTACTGGCAAAACCAATCCGGTTTCCAGATTGTTTGAGCCTTGCAGATAGCGATTTCCCAACCATCCCATACCTCCGCCGATCGACACCAAAGTCACATAAAGGGTCGCTTGCTTAAAAGATAAACTCATTTAATAACTCCCGCTAAATACCTCATCCCCGCAGACACGTTCCCAATCAAGCATTTTTGTCTTGGCGACGGGAAGGAAGCGGGGCGGGGCGTACCGCTTCCTCAAGAACATAGCTGTTAACAGGCAGGCACTGATGGGCATCAGAGGCAATTGTTTGCCTGATTTCCCAAGAGCGACTAAAACTAATAATTCTCATCCTAACTTGGCTTAGCCTGGGATTTACAGTCTGGGGGGTGGCTAGAGCTTTCAAATATGCAGATTCACAGGGTTTTAAAATTGTCAACTTTCCGAAATGAATACTTTTTTATGTACATGAAGACTTTTAAACGCTTATTTCCGCTGATTTCTGCACTAATGTGGTCGATCGCACCCGTTGGGAAAACGGCGGCAAATACCGAGATCCCACCTGCAAATCTTCCTTCAGGTACACCTGTAGAAAACCCCGACCCGGCCCGCGACTGCCCGAGTCCGGCTATGTCTCGGTTGCGTCGCCACACTGCGGCCCAGGGCGAAACTATAGAAAGCATCGCGCGGCAGTACAATGTGAATCTTGCGGTGCTGATCGGGATAAATCCTACGTTGCGGGGCGGTCGAGTATCTGCCGGAAGTACGATCGTCATTCCTCCCTACAGTGGCATCGAGGTAGAAGTGCCTGCGGGCTGGAATTGGCAAAAACTGGCAGAAGCTTACAAAGTACCTGCAGATTTGCTATTTGAGGCGAATGGGTGCAGGCCTTTGGGGAAAACGGTGTTTGTGCCTGCGGTGAATAGGTCGATCGGGTCTTCTGCAAATCCCGATGCAACGCCATCGGTGGAAGGATTTCCGCTGCCGGCCCCAGCGGTGGAAGCTTTGCGTTTCGGGCGGCAATTGCATCCGGCGCGGCGCGAATTTTTTTTCCACAGCGGCGTAGATTTTTTGGCGTCGGAGGGTACGCAGGTTTTGGCGGCTGGCGAGGGGACTGTCGCGTTTGCCGGGCCGCAGGGGGATTACGGGAATTTAGTGGTGGTGAACCATCAAGCGGGGAAGCAAACGCGCTACGCTCATTTGAAAGATATTGCCGTAAAAGTCGGTCAAAAAGTGCAGTCTGGAGAAGTTTTGGGAACTGTGGGGACGACGGGAAAACGGGACATTTCGCCATCTCATTTGCATTTTGAAGTTCGGTACAATTCGGGTTTGGGTTGGGTTGCTGAAGACCCGCTGCTTTATTTGCAAGCGACTATTAAAAAATAGGATTTGCGGTTGAATTGCTTCTTCAACCGCAAATCCTATTTTTTTGTATGGCATAGAGTAGCAAGCCCGTGACGAGATTTGAACTCGTGACTTCCTCCTTACCAAGGAGGTACTCTACCACTGAGTTACACGGGCATAAAAAATTAAGAATCTCCAATTAAAAATTTAATTTTTAATTCTTAAACTTTAAATTTTTATTAAATTGAGGTGGGCCGAGCTAGATTTGAACTAGCGTAGGCGTAGCCAGCGGATTTACAGTCCGCCCCCATTAACCACTCGGGCATCGACCCATTTCCATCACAGTTATAAATCCTAGCACCAGAATCTTTATTTGCAACATTATATTTGAAACGCTAATCATTAAGTTGAGAAAATATAAGTGAGTTAGTGGCAGACGGGAAAATTGAACACTGTTTAAGGTGTGCATTGCTAAGTCTAGGCTTGGTGCCCGCCCGGAGCACCCTAAGTCTAGACTAAGAGGAAATCCCTAATTTACTAATTCCCCGGTTTCTTGCAGGGAGTGCAGGCGGCGGTAAATACCTTGTTGACTCAAAAGTTCTTCGTGGCTGCCAATTTCGACGATTCTACCGCCGTCGAGTACGACGATCGCATCGGCTTCGCGAATTGTACTCAGTCTGTGGGCAATAATTATGGTGGTGCGCGTACCGAGGATATTTCGCATGGCTATCTGGATCGATCGCTCCGACTCATAGTCCAAACTAGAAGTAGCCTCATCAAAAATTAACACATCCGGCTCCACCAACAGCGCCCTCGCAATCCCCAACCGCTGCCGCTGACCGCCGGACAACCGCATTCCTCTCTCCCCGACCACGGTATAGTAACCTTGGGGCAACAGCCGCACAAAATCGTCTACTTTGGCGATGCGACAAGCATCCTCAACTTCCTCGAAAGTTGCATTTCTGTTTCCGTAAGTCAAATTTTCCAGCAAAGTACCGTTAAAAACGTCTACTTCTTGGTGGACAATGGCTAAACGCTGGCGGTAGCGAGTCACGTCTAAGCTGCGAATGTCTTCGCCGTCGATCAGAATGCGGCCGGAGTTTGGTTCAAAGTAGCGAAACAGAAGTTTAACTAAAGTCGATTTCCCGGAACCCGATCGCCCGACTAATGCTACAGTCTGACGGGGATGAATCAATAAATTCACATCCTGCAAAACGGGTTTTTGACTGTCATACCCGAAGGTCAAACCGCTGAACTCAACTTTGCCGGTAAATTTATAAGGCGACGCCGATCGAGCATTTTCTGCTAAATTAACCGCATCAACACCGTCTGGCGTTTGCATAAACTCGTGGAACCGGATCATTGAAGAATAGCGGCGCGCCAATAATTCGGCGATAATGCTAATCGGACGCAGTTGGGAATATGCCATGCTTGCCAGGGTGTAGACGGTAACAAAATATCCGAGGGAAATTTTGCCTGCAACTGTGGCTGCTAGGCTAAAACCAAGAACTGAAAACAAACACAACTGGACGATCGTCTGCTGGTATGTCCCCAGGGTGACGTATCCTTTGTGAATGCGGTTGATCACGACTTTTAATTCGCGATCGAGTCTGGTGGTTTGCCTTTTGAGTTCATCGCTTTCTGTCGCAAAAGCTTTGACTGTTTTGATGTTGGTGATAATTTCCGAGTTGCGGCTTTCGGTATCTTCGATGTATTCATCCAGAATTTCTTCCCGCGCAGTCACCTGTTGCAGGCCTTTGAGGGTGAAACTGAGGATAAATAGGAATGAAACCAAAATTAATAAGCCAATCCGCCACTCAATTAACCAGATAACGGCAAAAATGCCGATTAAGCGCACGACTTCGGGGATGAATTCGCCGGCAATTTCTGGGTAAGTCCAAGTATGGTTGGCGATGCCTTTGGCGATGCGGCTGGCAACCCGTCCGGCGTTGTTTTCGTCGTAGAATTCTAGGGGTAAGGTGAGGATTTTGCCGATCGCACTTCTCATTTGATCGCGCCTTGCCCTCAATGGTATCGCCCAGTGGAACCAATTTCCCACCCAAGGCTGTACCGGTGCTTTGGCGACTGTTACCAGAAAAATTATGCCCAGCAAGACGGATAGCGATAATATTTGGTTGGGTGAGTGCTGGGTAACAGAGGCAATCGCTGTTATGAGTTTTTGCGTTACGGTATCTGTAGGTTGACCGGACAATACGTTTAATATTTGACCGATCGCGTAGGGAACAAGCAAATCGGCTAGTGCCAAAACGCTGGATGCGCCTATGCTGTAAACTGATATTTTCCAGTAGCGACTGTAGTATTGGAAAATGTCCTGAAAGCTTGCCATAAATTTGTGTTGAGATACAACCCTTGCAAATACTTGCATCTAAAATTGCGCTGTCGGCGCGCTTTGTTTACAAGTGTACTACAAAAGTAGTTGATCGGGGAGTCATCTCGGCTCATGCTAGCGACTGGCCCGATCGGGTGATTTATAGCAATCCTTCGATCGTCAGCAATCGATCTGCATTCCTAGGCAATAAACTCAAGACTAAGGGTAAAAAAAATGCAAAAGACAGAATTTTTCTTAAATTCTGCCTTCTGACCAAGCTTTCTAATTTTTACGTTTGAGTAGCCTGTTAGCTGAAGGTGTAGGCTGATTGCAGCGCCCACCAGATCAAGAAGCCGATTCCGCCGGCAATGACAATCGCCGACATGGCGATCGCAATTGGGCTGTCAGCTCCCTTGAACTTCATGATTCCGCGATTTAAATCTGACATGACAGTGTTCTCCCACAATTCCAGCTTGATTGTAGCTTTGCCGTCGGCGGATGGCTGTGACTCTTCACGGCAATTACTGATTTGGTTAATAATCTGGCTGCTGAAATTTCAGGTGGGGACTGGCTTTGGGGGTTTTTACGGGGTTTGTGAAAAAAACTTACTAAAAAGACTTGACAAATTCCGAGAATTGAGACAATATTGTTAATACCGCAGGAAATGCGGGTGTAGCTCAGTGGTAGAGCGTCACCTTGCCAAGGTGAATGTCGCGCGTTCGAATCGCGTCACCCGCTTTAGAAAATAAAAAAAGTAAGAAAACCGGAAACTAGATCAAGAAAGTTTTCGGTCTACTCCTAAGGATGGTTGAAAATACCTAAGTTAGTGGTAAGATTGAATGCAGAACTTGCAAGTCAAAATTGCCGATCAGACGATATCTCCGAATAGGCAGTTGAAAGCCTTGTTATGGCGGAATTGACAAGTTTGATTAAGTGGATAGGTTAACGATTATTTTTGTAAAAACGCTTTTTTTATCCGATCGCTAGTGCCATCTCAAAAAGCTCCAAAGATTGACTTAAACGATGAGTACCCCTGTCCTTGCCGACGCCGGGGTCGTTTAGTGCCTATAACGTTGACAGAAGCCTTTGGCTGCAACCGCTGTCAACAAATATTTGTATTGGACGAAAGTGGATACGTGATTGAGCAACTATCAACGAACTATCCTTACAAGCAGGCTTGGCGGTGGACGGGCAACCAATGGAACAGAGCGCATCCGGGTTTGAAGGCCCATTATTTGCCACTGGCTTTGGGTATGATATTGGTGCCGCTAGTGATTTGGTTGCCCTTGGCGCTGCACTCGCCGGGCCCGAATATTATTCTGTGGGCAATGGTCGCCGTGCTGCTAGCAATGTTGCCGGCGCTGATGGTATGGCTGGCTTATAGGCGTTAGCTAGATGATAATAGAGGATTTTACCCATTCGTCAGATGCCGCAAATGTGGCGCGTCGCGCTTACCAAGCTTCTTTGGAGTTGGCTACGACAAAGAGTGCTGATCGCGCTGCCGGTTTGCAGGCGATGGCGGGCGCGCTGAAACGCCGGCAAAATGACATTTTAGAAGCAAATACTCTGGATCTAGAAGCAAGTCGGGACATGGCGATTCCCGAGTTGATTGTGGAGTGGCTGAAGCTGACGCCGGAACGGATCAAGACAACTGTGCAAATTCTGGAACGGTTGGGGGAAATGCCAGATCCGATCGGCAGGGTGATCAATGCTTCTTATCAGGTCGATCGCTGTCAGGTTTACTGTCAGTCGCTACCGCTGGGGGCGATCGCTCTTATTTACGAAGCGTTTCCCGAATTGGGGGCGATCGCAGCCGGTTTGTCTCTCAAAAGTGCTAACAGTTTGATTCTTAAAGGTGGCAGCGAAAGCTGGCAAACTAATACTGTAATTGGAGAAGCTTTGGTGTCGGCGATCGATGAGGTCGGTTTGCCCTCAGGATGTTTGCAGGTACTGCCGCCGGATCGGGGCGCTTCGATCCGAGAATTGGTCACTCAAGACCAATATCTCAATTTAATTATTCCCTACGGCAGGCCAAGTTTGGTGCAGCAAGTAGTAAGGTTATGCACAGCACCAGTTTTGAGGTCGGCAATGGGAAATTGTTACCTTTATTGGTCACCTACTGGCAGTTTGGAGATGGCTAGGTGGATGATTTTGGACAGCCATCAAAGCGTTCCCGATCCTGTTAATGCGATCGAGAAAGTGCTGATTGATCGCAACCAAAAGCCTTCTTCCTTAGTTAGGCTGTGGAACAGTTTAAAAGAAAAAGGCTTTCAAATTAGCGCGGATGCGGATCTCGTGGCAGATTTCCCAGACTTGAAGCTGGCGGAACCATACGAGTGGACTCAACCGTATTTAAACAAAACCATCGCGTTTAAAGTTGTCGATAGTTTAGAGATAGCGATCGGCTGGATCAACCGCTACAGCAGCGGTCACGCTGACTGCATTGCCACTGAATCTTACTTAGAAAGTCGCCAATTTGCTCTGGATGTTAACAGCGCCTCAACTTTTATTAATGCCTCACCTCGGTTTTGGCGCTATCAAAATCGGGGAGATGCGATATTTTTGGGAATGTCCAACCAAAAAGGTTATCGTCGAGGATTGATCGGGTTAGATACGCTGACGACAATCAAAGAAATTGTTCAAGGAAACGGACTTTTTTAATTTTACAGGTTATTTAGGATTGGTTATTGAGATTAAACCCAATTGAAAAGTGGGAGAGTGTTATCGATAAGTAAGCCTTTAAGAGGTGTTTCCAAATTATTTTTATAGGATACAATAATATCTTGGTACAAAAATTAGGCAGCCTTGATCTAAAGCAATTTGATCACAAGCTGCCGAATAGCCACAGTGGAAACAGATAAAATATCCGCAGCCTGACAATAAGCCGCCGGATTTATGTGTGGGTTCCATTTAAAAGTGGGTACGGGATCTAATTAAATTTAGAAACTTATTAAATCACCTGAAAATACTCTTAGCGATAACATGAAATCAAAAAAATTACTCAATACTCTAGACAAGACGGCAACGCCAACTTTAGGCGAAGAAACGCTAATTCACCACTCGGTATATGTTAAAAAATTGCGTCCGCTGCTGCCCTCAGATGCCTTTGAACAAGATCCTAGCAAGTTAGCCATACTATTCATCAACGCTGCTATTTTATTGCTGGGGTGGGGAATTGCTGCTAATCTCGATCGCTGGCCTGTCTATCTTTTATGGCTTTACTTACCTTTAGCCGCGATTATGGGCAATAGTATCATAGTTTTGCTATTTAGCTCCCACGATTTGATGCACGGTAGCGTTCAGAAAAAGTCGCGCCTCACTTATCCGATCGCCTTTTTGGGGCTAAATATGCTGTTCATGCCACCTACTCAGTGGAAAAATCTGCACAACCTCGTACATCACAATAACACGAATTCTTTGGCAGACCCCGATCGCAACTATCTGTACCAGCAACCAGATACTTGGGGAAAATGGATTCAAAATTTGTTTGTACCGTCAGTTGAAGTCAATCCGCTGTGGTTAATTGTAGGGATGGCCGGTTCGTGGTTAGTGCATAATTTCCGCAATCTCACCTCGGTACTGTTATTTAATGATAAATCAGTTAATTATGTACCGGCTGCTTTTACAGTTAGTGCTAAAGATAGAGGGGCGATTGCCTTTGAATGTGTGGGAATTTTAGCCATTCATGCGAGCATTTTGTTCTACTTAGACTTTCATCCGCTAAAAATTTCTCTCAGCTACATTTTGCCGATCGCGATTGGTCATGCAGGGGCAATGTTTTACGTCTATACCAACCACATGGGTTGCCGGATGACCGACATTAATGACCCGCTGATTAACAGTATGTCAGTGCGGGTTCCTAAAATATTTGACCTGCTGCATTTAAATTTTTCTTACCACACAGAGCATCATATTTTCCCCAGCATCAACTCAGATTATTATCCGATGGTGCAAGAGTTGTTGCAAATTCACTATCCCAATCGCATGAATTTAATCGATGCTGGTAAAGCTTGGCGGTTGCTGATGCAAACACCGCGGCATTATCAAGATGAGGTCACCTTCACAGATTCGTCTGGTACAATGTGCGTGAATTGCTCGATCGCTGAAGACTACAAAAGCTGAGAATGGGCACAGGAATTTTCTTTTGGGGTGGGTGTCTCGCCCACTCCAAAAATACACTCCTACATACTGATACTATTGAGTACCAACGAAGGCTTGAGAGCAATGTAAGGAATTACTCGTTTTTGATTGTTGGCATCAATCTTCTGTTCAGCCATATTCAAATTTTGTTGGAACTGGCTGGCTAAAAAGTCGATCGGCGTTCCCGCAAAAACTTCGTTGAAACTCATCCGGTAGAGTTCTCGGAAAGATTTATCGTAATAACCCAAACGGTCGTATCGATAAGCTGACAAAATAAACAGAATTTGCAGTTGGTCAGCCGCTCGTTTGTACGGAGGAAGCAACCGTAAAATGTCCTTTTCCGTAATCACTTCTAGATTACCCGAAGCGGTAATTTTAGGAATGTCCCGGTAGGCGGCCAAGGGCATATTGGCAGCAAAACTCATGTATTCATACTGGGGAAAATTGACTGCTGAATGCTGCGGCCCGCAGGTAAAAATTACAGTTGTGACAATTTTAATTAATTGTTCAACAGTGTTGATTTTGCTTGGCATTCCTTTGACTTTACCGCCCTTAGCCGAAGCTAATTCTTTGGCCCAGGCTTGCAATTCCACATCTTGTGCGATCTCTTCATTCGTCGCGTAAAAGAAGTTGAGATAGCCAGATACAAAGGTTTCAATCGCATTCCACAGCAGCAATCCATCATCTCGGTAAGGATAGTGAGGCAGTTGATTGGAGTCATCCATTCCCCGATTTTTCAGTTCTGCGGGCAAGGCAAATTGATCGAGACTCCACGTACTGCACGCCTCTCTACTTATTTCTATTGTCTCTGCCAAGGTGCCGCCTAGCAATTCATCGACGGGCCCGCCGGGAGCGATCAAGTGAGAACGCGCCAGATCGTTATTGGTCAACATAAACCGAAAGTGCGGTTTCAGCAGCAGACTAAGCGGGTGATTTTTAGCCAACTGTCGGGCGGTGACGATCGCGATTGGTTCCATAACAAGATGAGTTCGACCTAAATGGGAACTCATTTCATGGTGATTAGCATCTGCTACTTGTACACAGAGTTTCGCATACAGCCAATCGATAGGAGGATCGAATGGGGTATACACATGGCTACCCGGCGTCGGATCTAGTTGAATGGCAATAGGTGTCATTTCACCGCGATCGCGGATTCCCGTCCACCGCCAAGCGAAAAAAGCCCGCGGTTTAGGCAAGTATTTTCTGCCTTTTTCATAGGTTCCGCCTCCAACGAGAGCAGGCGCGCGATAGTGTTCGTCAGTACCTGTGTAATCGGCAATGTAAATGTTGTTGTCCTGCAACTCTTGGCGCCGATCGAATAATGGGTGCAAATTAGAAAGATCGGTCAGTGTTTGTGCCCGAGGATCGCTCGCATCTAAGAGGCGAAGTACCATCGGATTTGCTCCAGACAGGCGCTGTTCTGCAAAAGAGCGATCGGTTTGGTAAATTTTGGCAACACCAGGTAGCGGCAGCAGACTAAAGAAATCTTCATAGTCTTGGAGCTCGTCGAGAGGATCGAGAAAAGTTCTCGCATCGGCTGCCAGCATATTTGCGGGAAGTTCCGATGTTGCTAATATCCGTTCTGCAATATACTTACTCGAAAAATTCTCGACTGGTGGCACATCTTTCAATAATGCCAAAGGTGATAAACTCTCATAGTCAAACTGATAAGCTTTTTGCTGACCCTTCAAGGAATCTTTGCGCTGTTCTTGGTTCGGATCGTCTTGAGGAAGAGAAGGTTTCATATTGTCTACCATTGTATAAATCAACTCTCTTTTTGTAGTAAAATCTCGGACATCATCACTACTGATCGAGGATGGAATTTAAAAAGAATTGTGCCGGATCACTCTTGATATAGGTCTTATTCACCGAGCAATAATCTTATTCCGGATTTTTTTAAACTCAGAAAAATTCCTCAAAAGAAGGCAACACTTCTCGATCTCTCTAAATCCACATAGAGCGGTTTGATTCTCCCGATAAGTAGCTCGCACTCAAGAACCCCGACTGCTCAAAGAAGTCGGGGCTCGTGGTGTTAGGTTTTTTGAGCTGGGTCTACTGATTAGCGATTAGGTATGAGTCAGTAAATATTGACCGTTGCCGTTATATTCGCCGTCGCAACTGGCGAAATTAGTCCCCAACCAAATTAAGTAAAACCGCCAGATGCGGCGAAATTTGGCATAGTCGATGTCGATGCCGTAGTTTAAATCTTTGACTATTGCCTGAGAATCGTCAAAGTTTTTCAGCCAGTTAGCAAATGTTTTGGAGTAATTAGAGCCGTTGATATACCATCTTTTAATGGTCTTGAGGTCTTTATTGTAGCTGGGAACTGCATCGTATTTCCAGTAACGGCCGTGGGGGAAAATGTATTTGTGGGTGAAAACGCTGGATATATTGTTGGGAGTGCGAACTGTGATGATGTGAATGAAAACTTTGCCGTTATCCTTCAGGAAAGAGGCCAGCTTTTGGAAAGCTTTCGTTAAATTACCCACATGACAAAAAACTCCAATGGAGAGAATTTTGTCAAATTTTGTCTCCAATTGGGCGTCGTTCAAATCGCCTTCATATAGGGTAAATCGACCGGAACTAAGGTAGCTTTCGGGGTCTTGCATCTTCTGACGCATATACTCGCATTGGTGGTGGCTCAAGTTAATCCCGGTAAAGGTGACATTGGGGAATTTGGAAAGAATGTAATTGGGAACACAACCCCAACCGCAGCCAAAGTCTAAAATATTGTCGCCATCTTGAATCTCTAGCTTTTCAATCACATCATCAATCATCTGAATTTGCGATTGTTCAAGGTTTGCGGCTCCTTTTTCCCACAATCCCATGCTGTATTTAGGATAAATGAGTTTCCCCTCGCCTAGCATCGGATTCAGCATGGCTTGAGGCAAGTCGTACTGAATTTTCATTAAATCCCGCGGCCCTTCGGCTGTATGGTCTGTTTCTGTTAGTACCCATTCGTAGGGTGCAAGCAGGGACGGGAAATGCTTAAAAAAGACGGGCATCCAGGTATCAAAAAGCGATCGCAATACTGAATCTGGGACTTCTAATCCGTTGATGTAAGACTCTGCTACTGCCATTTGCACCGTGTTAACTGCACTGACTCCGAGGCGGGTTGCTCCGTAGGCGATCGGACTTTTGGTATGGATATTTCCTACGAATGGAATGTGGTTTTCGATGCTTTCTAGGGCTGTTGATGAAGTCATGGTTATACTCGTTTTAAAGATGCTGCTATTGTATCTCACAAAAATTGGCTGGTTGTTAGAGAGCAAAAAAGCTGAAACTCTTGCCAAGTAAGCGTTACATACCAAAATTCCCCAAAATCCTAAAAATATATGGCGGTTGAAGGGGATTTGATAACGGATTTATAGGGGTTTGGGCGATCTTAATTTTATTAAGAATTATGTCAGTCCATTTTAGATTTTAGATTTTAGATTTTAGATTAACTCCACAGCTTGAATGGGGATATTTTCAGGGTGAGATGAAAATTGGAGTGTTCATTTATACCATTTTAGATTTTAGAATTGAAAATAAATGATGAGCTAAGAGTTGGACTCTTGCCTAGAGTTGCTTTCTTTTTTTAAAGTTGTGTCAGTTTGGCGGTTGAGCGGACGAAACGACAAGCAAATGCCGATCGCGACTTATAGTTAAGGAATCAGGGATACAGAAAAAATGCCCAGAAACCGGGTTTGCATACAGGTTCGCTGCAATAACAGATGTCCGCGAGATTCCTCGCTAATTAGCTAGACGCGCCACATATGCCACAGATTCACTATCTACCGGACGATCGCACGATCGAGATAGACGACGACGATATAATTCTGGAAGCTTCCCTGCGTGCCGACATTCCCCACACCCACATCTGCGGCGGTAGCGCCCGATGTTCGACTTGCCGGGTATTGATTGTCGAAGGTTTAGAATTTTGCTCTCCGCGCACTTTGCCGGAAGAGGAACTCGCGAAAAAATTGCGTTTAGAACCGGAAATTAGGCTGGCTTGTCAGACGCAGATTGCGGGCGGCAAGGTGATTTTGCGCCGATTGGCGATCGATTCTGAAGACTTGGAATCATTTACTGACGAAATGGCCGGAAAGTTGATTTCTTCTCCTGTGGGTCAAGAGAAGAAAATTGCTATTTTGTTTGCCGATATTCGAGGGTTTACAGCGTTTGCAGAATCGCTGTTGCCCTACGATGTAATTTATGTTTTAAATCGCTATTTCCAAAAAATGGGTTATGTTATTAACCGCAATGGCGGGATGATTAATAATTACATGGGAGATGGTTTTATGGCGCTGTTTGGGTTGGAAAATCCCGACAAGGCGGCGGAACAAGCGGTGAGGGCTGGGGTGGATATGCTGGAGGAACTAGAGAAACTCAATCCCTATTTTGAGACTTTATACCGTCACCAGTTGCGGATTGGAATTGGCATTCACTGCGGATGGGTTGTTGTGGGGAATTTGGGGGCGTCGAAGAGTCAGACGGTGACGGCGATCGGAGATGCGGTGAATTTTGCCAGCCGGATCGAGGCTGCTAACAAGCAAGTAGGAACAAGTTTACTGATTTCCGAGGAGACTTATCAGGAAGTTAAGGAATTAGCGATCGTCAATCAGTGCGTATCCGTGCAAATTCCGGGGAAAAGTGGCGAATATCCGCTGTATGAAGTAGTCGGGATGCCGCCGCTTCCCGTGGGAATCGAGGAGATTTCCGAGGTAAGGGAAGGTTCTATTTGGCAAAGTTTTGTCAATAAATTGCTGGCTTTGTATGCTGTGGCTTACAATTGGATTAGGAAAATTTGGAGTCAAATTAGAAAACTATAGATCAACTTTTTTGAGTTTTGTTATTTCCTCGATAAGATGAATATTCCTCAGTCAATAGTTCGCATTTTTCTCATGCTCCCCAACGGTCAGATTGGGGCACAACTGCGAGATAATATTCCAGGTATTGCCAGTCAAGGAATGCTTTCTACTTTTGGGGGTGGCGTGGACATTGGAGAAAGTCCAAAGCAGGCAGCCCTGCGAGAATTAGAGGAAGAAACTTTCCTCACAACCAATGATTACAAAATGGAGTTTATCACAACTTTTACTCACCAGAAGACTGCCAAGGATATAAAAGTATTACAAAACAACCACCTTTTTTTGGCTAGAGTTAGCGATTGTGATAAAATAGAAATCAAAGAAGGTGTGGGTTTAGTAGTTTTGAGAAAAGATGTAGATTTCGAGAAAGTCAACGCAGGTGAGGGTACTCAAATGGCTTGGAAATTATTGCAGGAATATTTAAAATCCAAAGTCAAACATGACCTTTTACCCGCGAGGGAAATAAAACTTTAATAGAGAACTTATTTACTATGTTGCCAAATATGAATTTAGATTACGAATCATTACTACAACGGGCCATCGCGATCGCAGCCAAAGCTCATGAGGGGCAGGTTGACAAAGCAGGCAATCCCTATCTCGATCATCCGCTATTTGTGATGGAAAATGTAAATTCTCTAGAGCAAAAAATCGTAGCGGTTCTACACGATGCCGTCGAAGATTCTGAACTTACACTTGAGCAACTTAGAAGCGAAGGTTTTCCTGAAGTTCTAGTCGGGGCGATCGTGGCGATTACCAAAATAGAAGGAGAAGCTTATGCAGCTTATTTAGAACGTGTGATTGCCAACCCGATCGCACTGCGAGTCAAAATCGCTGATGTTACTCATAACCTCGATCTTCGTCGCATCGCCAATCCCACAGAGGCAGATTTTCAACGGATTGCCAAATACAAAAAAGTCCTCAGTCAGTTGCGTGCAGCTTTAAAATAATTATTAACCGCAAATATCCGCGTTAATCCGCGTGCATCTGCGGTTAAAAAAATCCCAAAATCCTAAGCCATCACCATCCCCCCATCCACATTAAAAACCTGCCCCGTTATATAAGCCGCCGCCGCATCCGCCGCCAAAAACTTCACCATTCCTGCCACTTCCTCAACTTCCCCATATCTCCCCAGGGGAATATACTTCAAAATCTCATCAGACTTGACATCCTTAGTCATATCTGTAGTAATAAAACCCGGTGCAACTGCATTCACAGTAATCCCGCGAGTCGCCAACTCTTTCGCCACAGTTTTAGTAAACCCAATTACCCCAGCTTTCGCCGCACTGTAATTAGCTTGTCCGGGATTGCCCATTTGCCCAGCAACCGAAGCAATATTAATAATTCGACCGCTTCGCTGTTTCAGCATGATTTTACTGGCAGCTTTCGCACACAAAAACACGCCGGTTAGATTCAAATCAATTACCGCTTGCCAATCTTCCAACTTCATCCGCAGCAGCAAAGTATCGCGAGTAATGCCGGCATTGTTCACCAAAATGTCAATTCGTCCCCATTTTTCCATGACATTACTGGTGAGTAAATCTACTTGGTCAGTTTTCGAGACATCTGCTGCAAGTGCGACAGCTTCTCCTCCAGCAGCGACTATTTCTGCTACCACCTCATCAGCAGCAGCACTCGAACTCGCATAGTTTACGGCGACTTTAGCGCCCTCTGCTGCTAGGGTTAAAGCAACGGCGCGGCCGATTCCCCGCGACGCACCGGTCACGACAGCAACTTGACCCCGCAATCTCTGAAAAGTCTCTGGTAATAATTCCATAATTGTATCCTCGCAATCTACCAGAGAATTTTGCACTAAAATCGAGCCAGAACCCAAAAAATTATTTTGTCTTATGGCAGTTCAAAAACAGTTCAGCAGTTTTGAAGAGTTACTATCGGGCTCTGACTTGCCGGTGTTGGTAGATTTTTACGCTACTTGGTGCGGGCCTTGTCAGATGATGGCACCGATTTTGGAGCAAGTCAGCGGTCAGATGAAGGACAAGCTGATGGTTGTCAAAATTGACACGGATAAGTACGAACAGTTGGCGTCGCAGCATCACATTTATGCTTTGCCGACTTTGGTGCTGTTCAAAAATGGCGCTGAGGTCGATCGCATTGAGGGAGTGCTGCAAGCCGCGCAGTTGATTGATCGAGTGCAACCTCACTTGTAGCACGAGCCAATTATCTCACACCTAGGGTGCGTCAGCTAATATCTGATTAATTATAAATAAGATAATCCTAGTTGACGCACCCTACTTATGAAGACTCCCAGCCACGCTATTATCAATCTCGCAATTCTCGGCAAACCGCAACTGCCGCAAGCTAATTTAATTATTGTGATCGGCGGAATTTTGCCGGATATTCCGATATTTTTATTTTACTTTTGGGCGAAATACATTGCTCGCTTACCCGCAGCTACAATTTGGTCAAAAGCATATTATGAGCCTTTTGTGCAAGATATTGTGGCTCTGTTTCATTCTATCCCTCTGGCGGCAATCGGCTGGCTAATTGCTTATTACTTTGGCTTGCAAAGTGTGCAAATTCTGTTTATGAGCATGATACTGCACTCTCTGGGAGATTTGCCTGTCCACAATGACGACGCTCACCGACACTTTTTTCCGTTCAGCAATTACCGTTTTATCAGTCCGATTTCTTATTGGGATAGGAAGCACTACGGGTCAATTGTTTCTTTGGTTGAAATGTTGTTAGTGCTGCTGTCAACTTACCGCGTTTTTGGTTTTGTTAATTCTTATGCTGGAAAAACGTTGTTAATTTTGGTGAATGGTTTTTACTGGGCTGGCGCGGTTTATTTTCAGGTGCGAGATTTATTTAAATTCACTTCTCAAAGATGAAACATGAACTCAAAATTACCAATTAGCAATTACCATCTTGTTAACTACGACGAATATTAAAACAGCACCAATCTTGGCGCTTCCACAGAGTAGCGACAATCCAGCCGTGCTGTTCGAGAGTGTCAGCAATTGGCTTAGCTTGTTCGAGCAAAATGCCGCTGAGCACGCCCCAAGTAGTGGGTTTGCTAATTGCAGTGAATTGCGGGATCAAATCAATGATTACTTCTGCTAGGATGTTGCATATCAAACCGTCGATCGGCTCATCTAGCATTTCTTTCAAGCGATCGATACTTCCGAGCTCTGCAACTAACTGCTGAGAATTAACGCGGTTGAGTAGTCTGTTGCTAATGGTCGATCGCACTGCCAAAGGATCAGTATCCAAAGCATAAACTTTTGTAGCGCCCAACAACACCGCGCCGATCGACAAAATACCCGATCCGCAGCCAATATCAGCAACTATGGACTCTTTGTCATCAAAACCAAGACGCATTTCCAGCGACTCCAGACACAGTTGAGTAGTAGCGTGAGCACCGGTACCGAAAGCGACACCCGGATCTAAACGCAAAATGACGCGATCGGTATCAGTTGGTAGGGGCAGCCAGGCGGGATTAATTAAAAAGCGATCGCCCACTTCTTGAGGCTGCCAGTGTTCCTTCCAAGTGCTGCCCCAGTCCTCATCTTCAATCAAATCCCACTGCATCGCAGGTAGGGGCAAACCTGCACACAGAGCATCTTGACGCAACCACAGAGACAGAGCGGCCAAATCCAGCAATCCTGCCTGTTCTTCGGGCAAATAAGCCGACATCAGACAGGAATTACTTTTGATCTCAGTAGCACTTCCCCTACAGTTAAACCGTTCCAGACGCCAAAAGATGATATCTTCCAGCGCCGGATCGCAAAGAATTCTAATTTCCCACCAACTATGTGCCATAACAATTTTAGATTTTAGATTTTAGATTTTAGATTTGCCCAGGGGAACTGGAGACTGGGAACTGGGGAGTGAGGAAGGAGGATTGGCTAATAGAAAAATTCCCGCTTTCAGGCCAATTACCAACGATCAATTACCCATTACCAATTATCAGCCCTTGCATCCAAAATCTAAACTCCAAAATCCGTCAAAGATTTACTGTGTAAGCATCCCGAATTCCCGGAACTTTTAGGATCTCCGCCAGTATCCCCTCTGGTAGAGGGTCATCGAGGCTCAAAACCATCACCGCATCGCCTCGCACGATTTTACGGCCTACCTGCATACTGGCAATATTGACATTAAAACTACCCAATTGGGAACCAATTTTGCCAATAATCCCCGGCATATCGCGGTGCAGGGTAAACAGCATATGGTGAGTGGGGGAAACGTTGACCGGGAAATCGTCAACGCTGGTAATCCGAATTTCGCTTTCACCGAGCACTGCACCCGTGACTGTGTGTTCGCCGAGAGTTCCCTTGGCCGAGAGGTGCAGGGAGCCGGTGTAGTCGCGAATTGAGGCGTCTCTGGTTTCGACGACGCGAATCCCCCGTTCTTTGGCTTCTATGCTGGCGTTGACGTAGTTAACGCGCTCTCGCAGGGCTTGGGAGAGCAGGCCTTTGAGGGCGGCAACGACTACGGGCTGGCTTTGGTTGCTAGCCAATTCCCCTTGAAGTTGCACATTGAGGTAATCGACTCGGCCTCCGGCTAGCTGGCTGACGAGGTTGCCGAGAGTTTCGGCGAGTTGCAGGTAGGGTTTGAGTTTTTCGATCGAATCTGGGTAAATTCCTGGTATGTTAACAGCCGATCGCGCGGGCAGCCCCAAGAGTACATCACGAATTTGTTCAGCAACGTCGATCGCCACATTCACCTGAGCTTCCGCTGTGGATGCTCCCAAGTGGGGCGTTAGCACGATGTTCTGCCCGACACTCCGCAGCGGGGAATCGGCTTCGAGGGGTTCGTGTTCGTAAACGTCCAAAGCTGCGCCGGCGATCTTGCCTTCTTTGATGGCTTCTGCGAGGGCTGCTTCGTCGATGATGCCACCTCTAGCGCAGTTTATGATGCGGGCCGTAGGCTTCATTTTCGACAGCACCTGAGCGTTAATTAAGTGCAGGGTTTCCGGCGTTTTGGGGATGTGCAGGGTGATGTAGTCGGATTCGCGCATCAGCAGTTCGAGTTCTACCAAGCGGCAACCCAACTGGTCGGCTCTTTCGGTGGAAATGAAGGGATCGTATGCCAGCAGTTTCATGCCCATTGCTTTGGCTGCAGCCGCGAGGTGGGAGCCGATTTTACCCAAACCGACGATGCCGAGGGTTTTTTTGTAAACTTCTACGCCGATAAAGCGGTTGCGTTCCCATTTACCACCTTTGACGGATGCGTTGGCTTCCGGGATGTGGCGGGACATTGAGAGCATCATGGCGAGCGCGTGTTCGGCTGCGGCGATCGTGTTGCCTTCGGGGGAATTGACGACTACAATTCCTTTGCGGGTAGCTGCGGGTACATCGACATTATCCACGCCGACGCCGGCTCTGCCGATGATTTTGAGTGAATTCCCGGCTTCAATGATTTCTTTGGTAACTTGGGTGCCAGAACGGATCATTAAAGCGTCGTAATCTGGAATAATTCGTACCAGTTCTTCGGCTGAGAGTCCTGTGTTTACGTCAACTTGCGCGACTTGGGACAGGATGTCAATTCCGGCTTGGTCGATCGGATCGGATACTAGAACTTTAGGCATAGCAAGCAATTGAGTGCAATAGTAAAAATAGACCGAGCGTTGGCGAGCTCAAAGTTGAGACTTATGACTTAGAGCAGTATCTAACAGCTCAGCTCAAGCTTGCCTTTGTGCAGTTTGAATTGTATCTGTATTCGGTCAAGGTCGGCCGTTTTTTGCATGAAATATTTTAGCTTGGGGGGCGATCGGACTCTCTGAATGTCTGAAAAACCCCCAAGTGCTTAGCTAGTATGTCTTTTCGGTCTATAATAGACTTTGGCTATTCAAGCCTAACTATCAGGAATTGTTTTCTAATGAATTATCTTATCGCCGTACTGCCCGATCGAATTCAAGCCGAAGCTGCCTATTGTGCTCTGGAAAAAGAAGGCTTGCCCATGAACCAAGTGAGCATTTTGGGTCGTGGCTACAAAACTGCTGATGAATTTGGCTTGATCGACCCTAACCAGCAAGCGAATAAACAAGCTAAACTCATGGCTGTTTGGCTAGTGCCGTTTGGCTTTATTGCTGGCGTTACTTTCAGTCTGATGACTCAGTTGAAGACTTTTGCGTGGGCGGGGGAAATTGGCGATCATGCGATCGGCGGAGTGCTAGGTGCGATCGCCGGCGGGATGGGCAGCTTTGTTGTTGGCGGCGCCGGGGGCATGGCTTTTGGCAGCGGCGATGCTTTGCCCTACCGCAACCGTTTGAATGCGGGTAAGTTTTTGATTGCGGTTAAGGGTACTGATGATTTGACTGGGAAAGCTGCGAAGATTTTGCAGCAGTTTAAACCCGAAAATATCCAAGGTTATACAGAGACTTAGTTATTTGTTTGTTAACAGTTGACTGTTGACGGTTAACTGTTGACATTCAACTCGTGTAATATTTGGAGGCAGTTATCTTTTCCCACTCATTCATGATATGATAGGCTGCCAAAGGTTGCATTTGGTATGACCTATGAAAATCCTCCACGGGACTTGGATTCCTCAAACAGAAGAGAGTTTTGTTCAAGGTGGAACTTTTTGTCTTTGGGTTGAAACCACTCAAAAGAAAAAACAGCCTGCTAAGGTTCATCCCCGACAATTGGGGACGGCACAGTTAAGAGAGTTTCTAACGAAAGAAGCCGGGATTCAACTGTCAGCAGTCAGCAATACAAGTGCGATGGGGCGAGAATACGCGATCGTCCCTCGGTATTTTTTACTCCCCACTGCCGATAACCAGCCGTTACCATCTTTAGAGTTAGCGCGATATTTAGAGACAGAATTACCCGAAACATTTGAGTTGGAGTATTGGGAAGTTGACTGTGTGTCCATCGCCACCCACACTTTGACTAAAGTATTGAACGATCTGCATTTTTTTGCCCTCTACGATTTAGCAGAAGTTCAGTTTGGTTCAGACTTGCTATTTTGGTATCACTACACCCAAAATTTTAAGCAAATTGTTCTGAAAGATCATTATATTCCGGCGTTGCGCTATCGAGAAACTGCTCCGATCGCGATCGCACCCATCGAAACATCCGAACCCGCTGAGAAAGCCACGCGCGGGCGTAAGAAAGCGGGCGAGACAAAAACCAAAACAACTGCAAAAACTCCAAAAACACCTGCCAAAATTGAACCCAGCTTTGAGATTTATCCGGGATGGGAAATTGTTTCAACACAGTACGAAAATGATTTACAACGCTATGTTGAATGGATGCCTTTAGTTTGTGTGTCCGGTTTTCGGAAGATCCAGCTACAAGATACACCAAAGTTCTACGATCGCGAACGGTTGCTGCGGCATTTTTCCGAGTGTGCGATCGCGGAAATTGTCACTCAAACCCCCATCCCAGCATCGTTTGAAAATAAGATTGCGGATTCTTTACTCCAAATCTGTCTCAACCAAACACGAAAAATCGCGCGAGTAAGCCTTGAGCAATACCGGCAATGGCAAACCTGGCGCGATCGCATTACGCGCAATCAATCTGCTGACTCATTCTCCCTTTGCTTTCAACTACAATCCCCCGAAAACCCCGAACAGCCTTGGGTTTTAGAGTTTCAGGTGGCTGCGAAAAAAGACCCATCTCTGCGGATGCCGTTGCAGGATTATTGGCGATCGCGATCTACTCAACAAAAACAGTTGCAAACACAATTCGGAGACAACTTTGAGCAACATTTGCTGACAAATCTCGGCTACGCTGCCCGCATTTATCCCCAACTTTGGCAAGGGCTAGAAACCGACCAACCTGCTAACATTTCCCTCAGCTTAGATGATGCTTTCACCTTCCTCAGCGAGTCCGCTTGGGTATTAGAAGATGCCGGATACAAAGTGATTGTCCCCGCTTGGTGGACGCCGAAGGGACGACAACGGGCAAAGATTCGCCTGCAAGTCAAAGGGAAGGGCAGCAAGAGCGCTGCAATCAAGGGCAAAGGATTGTTTTCGGCGGATTCCTTGGTGGAATATCAATATGAATTGGCGATCGGGGGTGAACGGGTTAGCGAACAAGAATGGCAGGCGTTAGTAAATAGCAAAACACCGCTGGTGCAGTTCCGAGGACAATGGATGGAACTGGACAAAGACAAGATGCAGGAGATGTTGGAGTTTTGGAAAAAACATCGCCAAGAAAACCCCGATTTAAGCCTGATTGACTTTATGAAGTTGACGGCAGAAGGAGAAGCGAGCGAACAGTTGGAGGTTGAGCGCGATCGGGCTTTATCGGATATGTTGGAGAAGCTGAACGATAAGAGTCGGTTAGAGTTAATTGCAGATCCAGCAAAGTTTCAAGGCAAGCTACGGGATTACCAAAAGCGGGGCGTTTCTTGGTTGAGTTATTTGGAAAGTTTGGGATTAAATGGCTGTCTTGCCGATGATATGGGTTTGGGTAAATCGGCGCAGGTAATTGCTCGATTATTGCAAGAAAGAGAAGTTTTATCTACTACAAAAGAGACAGAAAAAAAGACAGAAAAAGCGCTCGCACCTTCGGTTCTACCCACGCTGCTAATTGCGCCCACTTCCGTAGTTGGTAACTGGCAAAAGGAAATGGAAAAGTTTGCTCCAGAATTGCGATCACTCATACACCACGGCCCTCAACGTTTGCAAGATTCCAAAGCATTTAAAGCCGCCGTCCAAGGTTGCGATATGTTGATTACTTCCTTTACCTTGGTGCGAAAAGATGAGAAGCTGTTGAGCAGCGTAGCGTGGCATCGCGTGGTAATTGATGAAGCCCAGAATATTAAAAATCCGAAAGCGGCGCAAACCAAGGCGATTTTAAAGTTACCCGCTACCCATCGACTAGCATTGACTGGAACACCCGTGGAAAATCGATTGCTGGATTTATGGTCAATTTTTAATTTCCTCAATCCCGGCTATCTGGGTAAAGAGGCGCAGTTTCGGAAGTTGTTTGAGATCCCGATTCAAAAAAATAGCAATCGCACGCAATCGGCAGCGCTCAAAAAATTAGTGGAACCCTTTATTCTCCGACGCCTGAAAACCGATAAGTCGATTATTCAGGATCTCCCCGACAAAGTTGAGCAAAAGCTCTACTGCAATCTCACCCGCGAGCAAGCTTCGCTTTATGAAGCGATCGTCAAAGAGGTAGAACAAGAAATTGACGCGGCGGAAGGGATGAAGCGCAAGGGGATGATTTTGGCGACACTGCTGAAGCTGAAGCAAATTTGTAACCATCCGCGCCAGTTTTTGCAAGATGAAAGTGAGTTTACACCAGAGCGATCGCACAAACTGGAACGGCTGATCGAGATGATTGAGGAAGTCAAAGCAGAAGGCGAAAGTTTACTGGTATTTACGCAGTTTACAGAACTGGGAAGCGCGTTGGAAAAATATATTAAACAAACGCTACATTACAACACTTACTACATCCACGGGGGAACCAGTCGCGAAAAACGGGAACGGATGATTTCAGAGTTTCAAGATCCAGAGTCTGAACCTTCGGTATTTATTCTGTCACTGAAGGCGGGGGGCGTGGGAATTACGCTGACAAAAGCCAATCACGTGTTCCATTTCGATCGCTGGTGGAATCCGGCAGTGGAAGATCAGGCGACGGATCGGGCGTTTCGGATCGGACAGCAAAAAAATGTGTTTGTGCATAAGTTTGTGGCGATTGGCACTTTGGAAGAAAAGATTGACCAAATGATTGAGGACAAAAAGAAATTGGCAGGGTCAATTATTGGTGCGGATGAGTCGTGGTTGACTGAGTTGGATAATGAGGCATTTAAGAAATTAATTAGGCTCAATAAAAATGCGGTTTTAGATTAGGAGAAGCCAAAAAATATGTCACAATTTACTCGGACTTGGTGGGGAAATAAATTTATCGAGGGGCTGGAAAGATTTACTGATTCTGGGCGGCTCGGACGGGGACGTTCCTATGCACGGAATGACAAGGTAAAAAGCTTTAAGATTAATGATGGCTTAGTGATGGCAGAAGTAAGAGGGTCGGTAAATCCTTATTTTGGGGTTTATAAGGAGCCACTATACAAAACTAAAATTGAGTTTCAGGCGATTAGTCAGGCAAAGTGGAAACTGGCGATCGCCCAAATGGCATCAAAAGCCAGCTTCATCTCTCGGCTGCTGCTCAACGAAATGCCCGACAATATTGAAAAGGCTTTTGCACCCCTCGGATTGCACCTTTTACCCAGCAGCCGCGAGGACTTTAAAACCACTTGCTCTTGCCCAGACTATAGCAATCCCTGCAAACATATTGCCGGAGTTTATTATTTGGTGGCGGCCGAATTGGACAAAGATCCATTTTTACTGTTTGAATTACGGGGGCTTTCTAAGGAAGTGCTGCACCGCGAATTAGCAAAAACGCCTTTGGGCTTGGCGCTGGCGGCGGAGTTGACGGCGGATGCAGCAGCCCCTGTGGCGGTGGATTCCTATTACACGCGGGCGATCGCCAGTGAGGCGCAAACGGTCAGTCTGAAAGAGTTTTGGCATGGTGCGAAGCGATTGCCGCAGACGATTGAGGTGGCAGCGCCAAGTGGGGTAAGTGCGATCGTGGTGAAGAAACAGGGAGATTTTCCACAGTTTTGGCACAAGGATGGTTCGTTTATTGAGGCGATGGAAGAACTGTATTTGCGGGTGAAGAAGAATAAGTAGTTGGGTGGACAATTTTGCTGCCATACTCGATCGAGCTCTTGCAAAAACTTTAACTCGAAGACTTCATAGATTTGGTACAATAATCGTGCTCATCATATCAGCTTTACCAGCAACTAAAATCATAGGATCGTTATTTGATGATTTTAGACTATAATTAAATTAGTGCGACTGTTAAAAAAGTAGACTTTTTAGTTACAGCAAGCTTTGGCAATTTCAAATTAGAATCTAAAATTGACTGATGTTACAAAGAGAAGAACTGTTAAAAGGCATCGAAAACCGCGACTGTGTGGCGCGGGCGATCGACCAAGCGGAACAAGCAATTAAAACTTGGGAAGTTACTCTGACTGATTTTCTGTCGCCACCAGAATTGGCGGACACTCTGACGGTATTTAAGCGGTTAACAGATGTGGAATTAGTGGCTTGGGGCGGCTACCCGCAAGCTGAAAGACAAAGAATTGCGATCGCGCGATCGGATATCCCGATCGACTCTGCTAGCGTTAACGTTGCTGCGGTAGAAATCGCTGGCAATTTCTTGTTCGATACAGCTTCTCACCGCGACTTTTTGGGGGCGATGTTGGGTACGGGAATTGTCCGCGAGAAAACTGGCGATGTGATTGTTTTGGGAGAACGCGGCGCGCAAGCCATTGTCATGCCGGAGATGGTAGAGTATTTGGAGATGAGTTTGCAACAAGTGCGATCGGTTCCTGTGCAAACGCGCCGCATTGAGTTGAGCGAACTCAAAATTAGAGAACCCAAAAAGAAAGAAATGACAACCGTTGAAGCATCCATGAGATTGGATGCTGTCGCCTCGGCTGGATTCGCAATGTCTCGCAGCAAAATGGCCGATTTAATTGATAGTGGCGACGTGCGAGTTAACTGGAAAGACGTTACTCAAGCTAGTTATAATGTCAAGTCTGGAGATTTAATTGCTGTTACCGGCAAGGGAAGATTGGAAATTGGGGAAGTTGCTGTTACTAAGAAGGAACGGTATCGAGTGCAGTTAACTCGGTATTTGTAATTCTCGGAATTAGTAATTGGGAATTGGGAATTGGGAATTTTTTTCCCTCTTCCTTTTTCCCGATCTCGGCTAAAGGGGTTAAATCTCGTACACAATCTGTTGCCGAACTTTCCTAGAACCCACCTCGGTTAAATCCGTTAAATCCGGTAGACTAATTCCTTGCCGAACTTCCTTCGTAATTACGCTTTCGCCCGAAACACCTTTTCTACCGACTTCACCAAAAGTTCTCGCGGCATCAATCGAGGCATATTTGCAATGATTTGATTGGGAATTCCCCCTGTCACAATATTAGACTCATTTTTGTCTAAAGCTGTCAAAGCATCTCGCACTACTTCCGCAGCAGGAACGAGTTTTTGCCCGCTGCTGGATGCCATAGCTTTCGGAAATTCAGCTACTGCGAAAAAGTCCGATTCTGTCGGCCCTGGGCAAAGGCACAAAACGCCAATTCCTAAATCTTTGTTCTCAGCCCAAAGTGCCTCGCTGAAACTCAAAACAAAGGCTTTAGTAGCTGCATACATTGACAAGTACGGCATCGGTTGAAAAGCTGCGATGGAGGCAACATTGATAATACTTCCTGATTTTCGCTGCCGCATTCCCTGCAAAAATAAGTGGGAGAGTTCAACTAATGCTACAATATTTAGTTGCACCATTGTTAGTTGTTTCGCAAGCGGGCGATCGGCAAAAGCACCGTAATCGCCAAAACCCGCATTGTTCACCAACAAATCAACCGTCCAACCTTTTTTAACAACCGCGTCAAATACAGCATTTGTGGCTCCTGGTGCGGTCAAATCTTGGACGATAATTTCGACCAAAATATTGAATTCCTGTTGCAGTTGAGCAGCTAGCTGTTGCAATTTGTCTTCGGAACGAGCTACCAAGATTAGATTGTGCTGGCGTTTGGCTAATTCGGCGGCAAAGGCTGCACCAATTCCGCCAGAAGCACCAGTGATTAAAGCAGTCGGCATGAATTTAATTCTGATTATTTGATATAAACTTTATATATTTTAACAATTATTTTGACTGGAACCTGTAAAATAATTAAAAGGGAATAGGTGAGTTTTATGGCGCGTCTTACCGATCGAGCTTTTGAAATTTTGCGGGCAGAAGTTGACAAGTGCGCGGCGGCTGATAGTCTAGCCGGTGATGTGTTCCGACGGATGGTAATCAAGCGGTTGGAGAAGTTACGCTTGCAAAACGGCACTTTAGCCTCAAGAGAAGAAATCCGCGATACCTTCAAAGACGAATTTCCCAACTTCAGCGAACAAGCTCTCAAAGCTGCCGTCAAAGCCAACCGCCCGCCCGGATTGTTCGGTAAAATCATCTTTGCTGGGAGTTTGCTGGGAAGTGCTGCGGGGATAATTTGGCTGATTAACCTACCTTTTCCCATGATTCGCTGGCCCGTGGCCAAAACAATGCCGATATTGTTGTTGCCGAGTTTTATCAGTATGGATCACAATTACCGGCAGGCGATCGCCCTTGTGGAACAATCCGATCAACTGGTGAATAAAGCCACGGCTGTCGCTGATTTTGACTTGGGCGAAATTAAAGCAAAAGAGGCGCAAAAACACCTCGACGCCTTGCCAGTGTGGTTCCTCGGCTATTACCCACAAACTTACTGCAATTTTTTGGGCTGCAGTTGGCGGTTTACAGTCGATGAATTTCAAGCCGCCCGCAAAAATGTGGGGCGGATGGAGGCTCAGATTTTCCAGCAAAAAAATGCTTTTACTCAGTTAAATCAAGTCGAACAAACTCTCAACGCGGCGAAACAGCAGTATCAGCAAGCCAAAACCGCTGCGGATAGACAAAAAGCGACGGTAAATTGGCAAAGTGCGATCGACCAACTCAATCAAATTCCCGCCCAAACCCTCGCTGGAGAAACGGCTAAGAAAACACTCAAAGCAGCAGAAAGAGACTTTCAAGCAATGGGCGGCGTCGCCACCGGTTCTGTGCAGGCTGACAACTTAATTGAAGCTGCCAAAGAATTTGCTCGCTCCGCCGCCGTCGCCTCCCAAAAACCCCCACATCCCGCCGCACAGTGGGAACAAATAGCAGAATTGTGGCAAGAAGGTATTAACAGACTGAAATTAATTTCAGTCGATAACCCGGGCTATCTCGACGCTCAAACCAAACTGGCGGAATATCAAAAAAATTTAGGAATTACCCAGATTAGACTGCAAGCAGAAAAAGATTCTGCAAAAGCTTTGCAAGAAGCTAAAAGCTTGTTTGCCAACTTGCAAAATAATGTGAATTCTCCGAGTCAAAATCCCGGTTACTCCCTCAGCCAGTTGCAACAAATTATCAATCAATTAGAATCCGTGAAACCCGGGACAACTGTTTATCCCGAATCCCAAAAATGGCTGCAATCTGCTCGCAAGAAACAGCAAGAATGGCAAAAAAATTAGTCAGTTGTCAGTTGTCAGTTGTCAGTCAACAGTCAACAGTCAACCATCGACTAACAAATTACCAAGTTGGGTCAACATACAGATTAATTGTCACTTGCTTTTTCCCGGAAGGGATGCCGGAAATACAAGCACAAATTGTATCTCCGCCATCAATTTCTACTTCGCAAGCGTGACAAGAACCCATGAGACAGCCGGTAGGAATAGAAACCCCTGCACGTTTGGCTACGTCTAGCAAAAGCTCTCCTGGTTCAGCTTCAACTGTCACGTTATCTGGTAAAAAACAAACTTTTGTCATTGAATTTGAACCTCAACTCTAACAAACAATAATCAACAGTCAACAGTCAACAGTCAACAGTTAACTAATTAGCCTAAAATATGCTTGATATCTAAATGCTTTTCCACAGTATCTGCTAGAGAGTCTAACAGAGTTTCTCGGTGTTCTCGGTAATTAGGAATACCTGTAGGCAATGCGCGGAGTCCCCGCTGCTGCCGCAAGTGATTTAACCAAGCTCGCCGCCAAGCTCCGTTGTCAAATATGCCGTGCAGGTATGTACCCCAAATTGATTGAGAAGTATTGACAATTCCTAAACTAGCATCGTCAAATAGCGGTTGAGTCAAATCTGACTCTAGGATTTGCGTTTTTCCTTGATGAATTTCGTAACCGGAAACGGGCAAACCCGGTTGAGGATAGTTAGATGTTACGATGCGTTGGCGGGCAATTTTGTTCGGTGCCATCGCAGTTTTCAAAGGCAGCAATCCCAATCCTGGAAATTCTCCCTTTTCTCCCTCAACGCCTTCTTTATCGGTGATACTTTGTCCCAGCATCTGAAAGCCGCCGCAAACTCCCATGACTGTACCGCCAGCTACTAAATAATTTTGAATAGCTTTTGCCATACCTGTTTGGCGCAGCACCTGCAAATCGGAAATTGTAGTTTTAGAGCCTGGTAAAATCACGGCGTCTGGATGGCCTAAATGGTCTTTTGGGCTGACATATTTGACGGTGACGGAAGTTTCCGATTCTAAGGGGTCAAAGTCGGTAAAATTGGAAATTCGGGGCAGGCGGATGACCGAAATATTGATGTCGGTTTGAGAATTGGGAGAACGCCGATCGAGCAAATCGAGAGAATCTTCTGAGGGAAACACTTCGTCTATCCAAGGAATCACCCCAACTACCGGGATTCCAGTCCTTTCTTCTAGCCAAGTCAGGCCCGGATCTAAGATCGATTTTTGCCCTCGGAACTTATTAATAATGAATCCTTTAATTAAAGCTCGTTCGTCGGGATCTAGCAATTCCAAAGTACCGATGATGTGAGCAAAAGCACCGCCGCGATCGATATCAACTACTAGCAAAGTTCGAGCCTTTAAATATTTAGCTACCCGCATATTTGTTAAATCGCGGTGTTTGAGATTAATCTCAGCAGGGCTGCCGGCTCCCTCACACACAATCATGTCAAATTCTTGCTTGAGAAATTCTAAAGATTCCCGAATAGCTTGCCAGCCGATATCGAAATACTGTTCATAATATTGAGATGCTCGCACATTGGCGATCGCCCGGCCCTTGACAATCAATTGAGAAGTCATGTCTCCTTGTGGCTTGAGCAAAATCGGATTCATTTCTACCCAAGGTGCGACGCCCGCAGCCCAAGCTTGCACTGCTTGAGCGTAACCAATCTCTCCGCCGGCCGCTGTGACATAGGAATTCAGTGCCATATTCTGACCTTTAAACGGAGTTACCCGCCAGCCTCGCCGTTTAAAGATTCGACACAAAGCTGCCACGAGTAAAGATTTCCCTGCGTGAGATGTTGTTCCCACGACCATAATTGCTTTCATAATATTAAGGGAGAAGGAAGAGGGAAGAAGGAAGAAGGAAGAAGGAAGAGGGAAGAAGTAAGAAGTAAGAAGTAAAAAGTAAAAAGTAAGAAGGCAGAAGGCAGAAGGCAGAATCAAAAAAATTCTGGTTTCTACCTTTTGCTTTTGGGTTCAAGATGACGGCTTATCTTCGCCGGATACATTCTCAGACTTGGATTCAGTGGTAGGTTTAGTAGTTTCGACTAGATTCGGATCGGGGTGATTCGGGGGACTCAATTCAGTTTGTTCTGCCTCAGAAGAGAGTTCTTCACCTGTAGATTCGATCGAGATCACTGATACTGAAACCGTTTCCACCTGCACGCTCAACCCAGGTTCTCCCGGTACTTCTATCTCTACAGGCGCTGCCATTTCCACCACAGTCATTTCTATCGATGCAGCAGGGGCTTCTGCTTCCGGTACGCCTGCTGCTTCCGGTTCACCAACTGCAGCCAGCGGTGTCTGGGCTTCCAGAGATACAGTAGGGGCTGCTGCTTCCGGTTCACCAACTGCAGCCAGCGGTGTCTGGGTTTCCAGAGATACAGCAGGGGCTGCTGCTTCCGGTACGCCTGCTGCTGCTTCCGGTTCACCAACTGCAGCCAGCGGTGTCTGGATTTGGGCGGACGATCGATCTTCGATCGTAGTTTCCCCTATTGTGTCAGAACTCGCGGTTTCTGTGGCCATCAACTCGGCCATTGCTTCAACATCGGTGGGAAAAGGCACTCCTTGGCTGGTTTCAAAAGCAGTGCTGCTGCTTTCGGCTGCAACTTCCGCAGCCGCCTCGGCTAATTCGGATTCGAGAATTTCGTCGATACCCGGTGCAGGAGTTGCCGTTATTTTAGATTCAGGTGCGATCGATTCTGGAGTCGCTGAAGGTTTTGGCGTCTGGGGAGTTGCATCAAACTTGTTTTTACCCGCACCTCTTCCCAACATACCGCCGAGACTATTTTTGATATTGTCGAACAGACTTCCGAAACCGCCGGATTTTTTAGCTGGTTTAGGAGGAGTTGGGGCCACCGCCGCTGCCGCTGCCGCCTGCGACTCTTTAACGGCTGTCCTCCATTCTGTTTCCTCGTCAAAATCATCGACTTCTGGCTGTTGTTGAGGCTCTGGCTGAGCCTCTGCTGGCTCCACACTTGGTGCAACGGCCATTTCTGAAATTTCTAGAGGTAGAGGTAGAGGAGTGAAGCTGCTGGCTAATTCGGCTGGGGTTGGTGAAGTTTCAGCAGCAGGAGTTTCGACTGAAAACACGGGTATTTCTGCAATTGCAGGTGGTTTCGAGTCTGGAATTTTCAAGTCAGGGGCGATCGCACTTTTAGTCGTCTGAGCGATCGCACTTTCAGCAATACTTTCAGCTATGGGGGGAATCGCTGGCTGTTCCTCTAGCTTTACCTCGCCCTTATCAAGAGTGGGTGCTGAAACCACATCAGTTTTCGGTTTGGGTGATCGAACAAACTTAGGTTTTTTGGCTGCGGGTTCTTTTTTCTTGGCAAACAAGCCAGCAAACGGCACGCCTGCTGCAGCCAAATTCGCCGACTGAGGAATCGGCGTTTGCTCACCAACGGGCGTCACCTGCCGGCGCAAAGTCAGAGTTTCCCAGGCAAACCAGCCCAACATCGCCACGCCCGCCATTTGACCCAGCAGGAGAGCACCAGTAATTCGTCCCGCACAAGCCCATAAAATTAACGCATAAAAAAGCCCTACCCCGCTCCAGGTAAAATCACTTTTGCGGTGCACTTCTGGAAAAAAGAAGGCCGCCATGTAAATACTGAAACTGCCTAGACCGACCGCCAACGCCAGAAAGTATGCAAGCATATTGTCGGTACCTCCGCTGTGTCAAATAACTTCTACGCGCTAATTCTACCTTTGAGAGAGACTCAACGGCTTCTTTCTCTAGGACAATTCTCGATTTTTAGGGAAGTTGGGCAACGAACCGATGTAAGGAATTTAACACGTTCAACGGATGTTGACGGTAGAAGTGCCAGGAAAGATTTCCCACTCTCCCCCACTTCCCTACTGCCCATCACCCCCCACCCCCACACCCCCTATCCCCATCACCCCCTTCTCAGTGGTGATAGATGTCACTTAACTATGCCCGTGCGATCGCACCAAGCGACTGAGGATGTTTATATGGTGTAGGTGTAAGAGAAATTATGCCCTAGGGCATATGTATTGGAGACAATGCCATGTTAGAAAAACTATTATTAGCGGCCGGCTTAACCTTATCGCTTCAAATATTTCCCGGACTAAGCACTTCCGCGAAATTACCGAAAAATTTGGTATTGCAATCGAGCGATCGCCGGGTTCAAACCGTGAAACTTCCCATCGTTGCAGTACCTGCGGGCATCAAGCCGAATGTCCAATCCTAATGATACGTGCCAGATTATACGTGCAAGTGCGATCGGACTTAGGCAGAGCCTTTCTAAGATTTTTTTCGAGCTGTTCTCTTTTTTATGTGAGTGTTCACAACTCATCAGTTTGTAGTAAGGGCTTTAGTCCTCATTAATATCACCTAATAAGGATTAAAGCCCTTACTACAAACCGTAGGCAAATAATTAGTAGCAGATAGAACATTAGTTCCCATAACATACTAGACAAATCTCAACATTAGGTTGTCTCATAGAGACATTCAAACCTTAAAAAACTTGGGAAACCTTGAGTAAAATCTCAAAATAGATATATGATGTCAGATTGAGTTCAAAGCTGATAAGCACATTGACTATTAAATCAAGGAAAGTGAAAATGGGACTTAGCGATATTCTCTTGAATGAAAACCACAGAGAAACTTTTGTTGATGACTGTGTAAAGTTGATAGACCAACAAGTTGCAGCAGCGTCCGGATTAGGTGGTCTGGCTCTTAAAGCTGCCTACTCTACTGTCAAGGGGATACGGGCTGACTATTGCGGCCAAGTCGTCGATCAACTTCTGCCAGAAATCTCGATCGCACTCGATCCGATGTGGACTGAAGCCGTAAACAATGGCAACCCAGTAGAATATCTAGCCCAAAGAAAAGGTGAAGTAGCAGATGAATTGCTCCAGATAAGTGATAAAAGGGTCGAGAAAAGCACAAGAGCGATGGTTAAAGGCGCCTATGCCAAACTTCGCCCATCAGCTAAGACTTACGTGGAAAAGGGAGTACCGGATTTAGCCGAAATTATTAATAAACATACTGCGGCCTGATAAGTGAGCCACGGCTAAAAAACAAAATACCCCGATACCCGGCTTCTTCAAGAAATCGGGTATCTAAAAGCAGACTTATTCGTAAGTTTGTAGTTAGGAGGGAGAGTCATAATTTTATGCTTATCCATTGCCAATTACCCATTGACTCGCCCCCAATATTTTCAACATCGCCTGTCCGGTAATTCCCAACCCCAAAAACATTACAAACATAGCGCTAATCGCAGGCAGAAATTTGACTGCTGTGATCTGTTTTGGCAGTTTATCAAAATTCCGTTTGGCATAAACTAAGATTAATCCGATCGCACTCAGCACTAAAGCCAATCCCAAACTAAACGCTACCACTAGCGTCATCCCCAAACCAACATTGCCCAAAGCAGACGCGCTCAGCAACATTACCAAAGCGGAAGGACAAGGCAACAAACCGCCGGAAATTCCCAACGCTAATAAGCTTTTCCAAGTAATAGCAGAACCGTCAGCACCGGGAGGCAAATGCGAGTGAATCCGGCCGTCTCCGTGATGGTGGTAGTGGTGAGATATATCGGGTTTTACAGGCTTAAAGTCTCGATCCCAACTTCCTCTACTCAAAAGATTTACTGGTTCTTCACATTCCGCAGTAAAGACTTTAGTCCTGAAAAACCAGTTTTTATTAAAAACTGTACTTTTGATTTTTTTGATAACTTCAGTCCTCACTAGCAACTTAGTTGGGATTTTTGCTAAGAGTAAGTTAAGCCCGATCAAGGCTACTAATAAACCAGAGATTAAACTCAGCCAAGGATCTAGTTTTTCGGGGTCGATGAAGTTAGAAGCAAACAAAGTAATTCCGCCCACAGCAAACACGCCCGCAGTGTGAGTTATTGTAGTTGTTGCTGCTAGAAATAAAGCGTGTAGGGGAGTAGCGCGCGAACCTACTAAATAAGCGCCGACTATTGTTTTTCCGTGTCCAGGCGACATCGAGTGCACGCATCCCCAAGCAAATGCTCCCGCTACTGCTAGCAGCAAACTCCAACCTGAATCCCAGATAGATTCATTTCCCGTTAACAAAAAGTCGCGGTTTTGCGGCGTAAACACAAAGCTTTTTACAGCATCGGCTTGCACGATCGTAGCTTGACAGCTAGCTGTCAGCACTCCGGGCAAAAACAGATTATAATTAATCCGAAATTTGTCGTGTTTTGAGATCGCAATTGCATCAGGTAAATCGGGGGTTTTATTTTGAGAAGGGGCGGCCCAGGTGTAGTTTAAGATTAAGGTGCTGTGGGTATTCGGCTGCTGGATCAAGCTGGCGGTTTTAGCTGCTATTTCTAGCGGTTTTACTGCTATGGAGCCTTGAATGTTTCTGCTGTTGGTAATGCGAATTTGTTGGCTAAAAAACTTTTCTAGCTGTGTTTGGTGGGTGCGAACTTCAGCAGGTTGTAGCTGGCTGTCTCGATTGTCGTCGGCGAAGTTTGTCAAGCCGGTTGGGAAAGTTAATGTTACTTCGGTTTGCAAATCGTTGACTATTATTTCTGCTACGGATAAGTCTGACCAGTGCGAGTAAACTGGTCGGATTGAGATTGTTAGTAATAATGAAAGTGTTAGGAAGAATAGGATGAAAAATTTTGGCGGTCGGTTTAGTTTGTATTGCATAAGTATATCCTTTTAAGAGTTTTCTCGTCGGGTGGGGGCGGGTTTATTTAAATTGTCTATATCCCATAAAATTATTGGTGAACCCGCCCCTACGGCTCAAAATTCATCTGTTGCTAAACCTAATGCTTGGCGAGATCGACTATCGAAACTCGGGTCAATTTCCTTGGCTTTTTGCAAATAAGCGCGAGATTCGGTATCTTTACCTAAAGTCCGGGCGATCGCACTAGCCCGGTAAAACATCCCCGCATCTCGAATGCCCGATCGAACTATTTCCGCCATCACTCGATCGGCCCCTTTCCAGTCCCCAGCACTAGAAAGCGCCCAGGCTAAAATATCCAGCGTCAAAGCATCCCTGCGAACTTTCACCTCCTCCTGCATTAACGCCAGCGCTTCGGCCACATCCTGCGATCGCCCTTTTTCCAGCAGCAAACGCGCCAAATCCCGGCGGTGTCCAAAACCGCGAGATCCCAAAGCCTGTTCCTGTCGCAGCCCCGCTTCTGCTTTGTCCCGAAGTTGCCGGGATTTGATCGCATCTCCCTGCAACTCTTTCACCCTAGCCATACCGCGATCTACAGTGCGATCGAACAGCGTCGCAGCCCCTCCAGAATAGGCAGAAATCTTGCTGTAATAACCTTCCGCCTCCCGATAATGGCCCTGCCGCGTCTCCAAATCCGCCAAATAAATCAGCGCCAGCGGGTATCGCGGCACCAACCGCAGCGCCTCCTTTAACAGCGCTTTCGCCTGCGTCAACTGCCCGCGGCGGGCGTAAAATCGACCCAAGAGCGATCGGGCCCGCGCCGAACCCCCAACCTCTCCCGGTTCCTCCGCCGCCATTGCTTGGCGGTAATCCTGCAAAACCTCAGCATCTCGGCCCTGAGACTCTCTCACTAAAGCTCTCAAAGTGAGAGAGCCCAAGTTGGGAATCCGGTTAACTAAGGCTTCTGCGGCTGTATTTGCCTCGCTCACTTTACCCATCGCTAAGTGAGATGTAACTTCCAGGGCGATCGCATCTTCATTATCAGAACCCACCTGTTTAGCCAAGCGCAAAGCAGTAGGAAAATCGTGTCTCGCCTCGGCAATTCGAGCTAAAACTAACAGCGCACCTTTGTTGTCAAAAGGCAAATCGGCGATCGACCTTTGAGCCGCCTGTTCAGCCAATAAAAACCAACCTCCCTCCCCAGTAGCGCGAGCCATTTTTAAATAACATCCCGCCAGTGCCGCCCGGTTCAAACCGCTGCGGGAATCAACAGCCAATCGCTGCTGGTAAAAAACAATCTCTTGCTGAATAGCTTCCTTTTGATTGGGATTATTTTTCAAACTTTCAGAGAAATGATATCGGTAATTAGCCTCGAGATTTTCAGGACTTTTGTTAGAAAAATTATCTGCAATAAAACGCCAATTAGGAGGTAAATTTACTACTACCATCCCAACTAAAGGAGCTACTATCAGCAGCCACCATGAGAAAATATCCGATTTTTTTTCCTGTTTAGTTTTAGCTTTCATACATCCGCGTTCATCAGCGTTCATCTGCGGTTAAACAAAGTATTTTAGAGCTGTCATTAGCCAATAAGCAATGACTAATGACTGATGACTAATGACTAATGACTAATTAGGCAAAGCCAAATAAGGAAAATTCGGTTCTAAGGGTTTGTGTCCCTGAGCCGGATTTCCCGGAGTTCCATTATATGAAACGTTATCGCCAACCGGAGAACCTACCAAAGCTCCCAGAGTAATATCAATAACGTCGTCCATCAGCATACGACCTCCGATTAAGCTTCCTTGAGCATTTGTAGCGCTAGCGTAGCCGCTGGTTTTTGTGGTATCGATCCGCATGACATCGGGTAAGAAAGCTCCGGCGATCGCATTTGGATCGACATTATCCCGACCGTCCAAAAGATCCACAGCATTCAAAGTAGCAACAGCTTCCTGACGCACCGGAGCAGCAGCAGCGCTCAAATCCGATCTCGGAGGAATATTATTGAATGCTTCCAGATAAGCGGGAGTAACTATTAAACCTTCATTAATTGCAGGTCTTGCCAAACGCTCAAATTGTTTAAAACCGCCAGCTCCATCCCGGATCGAAACTGTTGACCAAACATCAAAAACATTCCCCCCAGTTCCTGCTTGCAAGAACGCTTTGGGAACGCGCACAGCAATTGTATTGACGTTGTAACCTTTAGTAAAGTCGATCGCTTGACTGGCTGGCTTGAAACCTACTTTCGGCCCCGTTCCCAAAGCTCCAGCGCGGACTCGGAAAAATTGTTCCACATCAAAGAAAAACGGGTCTTCCCGCAAACCGGCAAATACAGTTAAGTTAGAACCGCCCACAGGTACTGTATTCAAAACAGCATTAGAATTCAGCGGAGTTGTGGCAATAAGCCCGCCGTTAACTGTAGTCTTAGTAGTTGTCTCCGAGCCGCCGCGCACAACAGTTACAGCAACTGCTTGCATACCTGTATTGTTAGGCGGACTGAAGGCAAACCGCAAGATAATATCCGAGCGTCCAGTAGGTGTAGAATTCACGTCACCTACTTGCGTGATGTGAAATTGGTAGAGGGCTGTAGTGCTGAAATAATATTGATAACGAGCTACAGACCTAGGATTTGAATTCATGGTAAATACTAAATCCCCGTCCGCAGCACCGGAGTTTTGGTCTTTTTCGCGATATACGTACAGGTCAGTTAAATTAACTGCGCGACCTTTAATATCTACTTCGCCGTCGTCGTGGTCAGAAGCGACAATTATCCCTGGAGTTAATAGAGCAATTAGAGCTACTTCAATAGCTAGTATGGTTCGGCGAATTTTTTTTGTTAGCTTCACTGTTAGCACCTTTATTTCAATGAATTTTTTGCACAAATCAATGGTAAATAACCTGCATTCGCGGGTTTTACTTTTCTAGCAACAGGTTGAAATCAGTTAACCTGTCGGGCTTTGGCGCTGTTGCTGAGCCTTCTCCTATTGGTGGTATACGAAGGTTTGGCAATTTTGGATCTGTGCTGCAAGATTAATTTATGTAAAAAAGTGCGTTATTGAGGATTTATTCATTCCCGGAGTATTCTGGGGAATGCCTGGATGGAGAGAGAGCCTCCATCCATCCAGTGGAGCCAGAGCCTCGCTTATATGGGTTCCCAGGCTCTTCTTGGGAGCGAGCGGACAGAGATTGGGAACGAGTGGATAGCGCGGTTTTGACTGTTCAGGCTCAGGGATTTCTTCGTTCTGCATAAAGCGGATTGCTAAGTCTCAAAAAAATTACTAATCAGGTGGTAAAATTCAAGATAACTTGGGATTTTTAAAATTCAAAGAACAACAAAATTAGCCCGAAAAGGCATACTCGAGCTTGTACCCCAGACTTCAAACTTACAATTATGTTCTGTAGTGATATACGCCGAAATTTTAATTTTGGATCTGTGCCGTCAAAACAAAAATTTTCGGTACACTGAGATGACAGGCCAGAAGTCAGGCGATGAATCGCTGCTTTTAGTGCAGATTGCCCGGAAAGACCAAACGGCATTAGCTAAACTTTACGATCGCTACGGTCGCCCAAGTTACGCTCTCGCTTACAAAATCCTGGGTTCGGTAGAAGAAGCTGAAGAAGTGGTACTCGATGTTTTTTCCCAAATTTGGCAAAAAGCAGCAACTTACGATCCTTCTCGCAGTCGAGCAGATACCTGGTTGTTCATGCTTACCCGCAGCCGTTCCCTCGATCGCCTGCGAGCGATGCAGCGAACAGTCCGGGCTGCTGAAGCTTGTCTGGAAGAGGCTAAAATACCCATCTCTAGCGTTGCAGAACCGATGGAAGATGCAATGTTTAAAGAACGCCGCGAACAAGTCAAAGCAGCCTTAGAAAAACTGCCAAAGGAACAGCAACAGGCGATCGAACTCGCCTACTACCAAGGGCTGACTTGCGCGGCGATCGCAGCTAAAACTGGTATCCCGACAGGTACAATCAAAACCCGAATTCGGTTGGGTATTTCCAAATTGCGTCAAGCTTTGAGCGAACAATTTTAGATTGTCCAAAAACACAATTTAAGTTGTTGAACATCAATCTAAAATTGTGGCCTCTCCAATCATCCATCTTGAGTGCGAGGGCAGCAGACCAATTTCAAGTTTAAAATCAACCTAGGCGGAATTACAATTAATGGCGGAAAACAGATGGAAATGATGCCTGACGAGGAATATAAAATCCTTGCAGCCCTTCAAGCTCTCGATACCCTTGATGAGTCAGAACGCGGCGCATTTGCAGAGAAATTGAAAGAATCCGCAGAACTTACAAGTGAATTAGCTGCTGTTGAAGCCACAATTGCCGCGATCGCCTACACATCCCCCCCAGTTCCTGTCGCCCCCGACCTCAAAAACCGCCTGTTCCAGCGCATAGCCGAACTGCCGCCCACCCCGGCAGAATCAGTCAATATAAAGCCAATTGCTACTTCCCCAACAGAGAACAATACTCCATCTTTAATCGTGCGCTCCAACGATGTCAAATGGAAATCTTATGGAGTTCGCGGAGTTTCGTTCGGCAAGCTTTACATTGACAAAAAAAAGGGCGAAATTACCTGCTTGATGCGCCTAGAACCCGGAGTAACATTTCCCCTGCACCGACACGCTGCCTCGGAGGAAGTGCTTGTATTAGAAGGAGACTTAATTGTAGAAGGGGAAATTTGCCATCAAGGCGACTACATTCGCTCGGTTCCCGGTTCCACACATTCGCCGCTCACACAAGGGGGATGTTTGCTGTTAATGAAAACTTCCCTAGACAACGAAATGTTGGTGTGATATTATGTCGGTTTATTTTCCTGCAACGATTTCTTTTCGCTTAGTTGGAGCTGGTTTATGTATGCCGATTTTTAGTAGAAATTATAGAGTGTTGATGAAACTAGCCTTTCCAAGTAATTCGGTTAATTTACCGGACACGCTCTAACTCAAGAAAGCCATATTGCTCCGCATTATGCGGTTAAAAATCCCAAGTATATCACGTAATTGCCATGCTAAAATACTCGCGTTTAAGTGCTGTTCTGTCCGCCGTTATTATTATACAATTTGTACCCAGCAACCAAAGCGCGATCGCTCAAGAACGCGAAGGATGTTTTCTTGTTAATTCAGTGGGAGAAGTAATTAACTTAAATTTGTTGTGTTCGCCTCAAGAATCCGACATTAAGCTGACAGGAAACGATGGGAAATTTATCGAAGACTACAAACGCTTAGCAAAAAGCTACTCTCCCGAAGCAACGGATAATTTACTGCAAGCAATCCAAAGAGCGCCCGGTCAAAAAATTGCGGTCGCTAAAAGAATGTGTGCGGAAGCAAAAGCGGGAGTTTCTCTGCCGGAAGTTAAATTAAGAGCGATCGGGCAAGCTGCCAGTATCGAAAATCCAACTGTCAAAGAAAGTTTTCTCGCCGATGCCGATATTATTACCACCCTTGCCGCCAACCATTATTGCCCGGAATTAGCCAGTAAGTAATATCATGAAATCTGTAGAGACACGGTAAGGAAGCATCTCAGTTTTGATTTTACAGGAGTGCAAGGGGGACGTTCGCACTCCTAAAAAACGATTTTTACAAAATTGAGATTCTCCCACGATAATGCCGTGTCTCTACTTGCAGTTAAAATATTAATTATCATTTTGTTGGGCAACGATCCAGGAAATTACCGCACATAAGATGAAACATTTAAAATCAAGTTCCGCCGACTTGCGGGATTTATTCAAAGACAGCATTACAGTCAAATATCTCGCGGAACCGCTGAAATCTGTCCCCGCTTGCGAAGATGCAGCCCAATTGCGATCGTGGATGGAGGCCCGCGATTTTGACGTACTCGGGATCGAAGAAAACGGCACGGTTTGCGGCTATGTAGAACGATCGCACTTAATGACAGGCAAATGCAGCGACTACCAGCAAATTTTTCACCCCTCACAATTAATTGCCGCTTCGACTCCTTTGATGGAATTGCTGTCGCTGCTTCGAGAAAAACCGAGATTATTTGTATTAGAAAGCAACAGGATCAACGGGATTGTTACCTGCGGCGATTTGCAAAAAGCACCAGTGCGGATGCTGCTGTTTGGATTGGTGACGCTTCTCGAAATGAATTTATTGCGAATCGTGCGGATTTACTTTCCCCAAGATTCTTGGCAAAAATTGCTTAAGGGCGATCGCATTTTAGCCGCAAAACACCTTTGGGAATTGGGGCGATCCAGAAATGAAGCAATTGACTTAATCGATTACCTGCAATTCTGCGACAAGCGAGATTTAATCCTGACTTCTGCTGAAATAGTCGATCGGCTGGGGCTCAAATCCAAACGCTACGGGGAGCGTTTTTTAAAGTCAGCAGAGGCATTGAGAAACAAATTAGCTCACGCTCAAGATTTAATTAACGGTTCTTCTTGGCCGGAAGTAATTTTTTTAGCTCAGGAAATAGAAGCGCTTTTGCAGCGCTGCGAAGAAATTGAAATGACCGCACCCGCTGAATGATAAAGCATTTAAAAAATCAGAAAGGTTCGAGACTAAGGAATGAAAAATCAATAACTTGCACAATTAAACCCCAGAAGCCTTGATCCCAAGTAAACTATTGCTCTATTAAGCTGTTGTGCCTTTAAATAGGGTATAATGAAAATTTAGTTTAGTCAATCTCTACAAAAATGCCAGCTAAGAACCATCTTAATCCCCAACAAATAGAGAAACTACAAAAAGCCTTAAGAGAGGAAGAAAAGGCAAATATTAGAGAAAGGATTCTAATTTTATTATTGCTCAATGACGGCAAGACACAATCTAAAATTGCTGAGTTTTTGGGTTGCTCAGTCAACAAAGTATCTTATTGGTGTGTCAAGGGAGACCCAGACAATCTAGAAAGTCTAATAGATGAGAGGATGAAAGGGAATCACAAAAAAGCCACAGATAAATATATAAAAATATTATTAGAAACTCTAGAAAAAGAGCCTCAAGAATTAGGATATAATTTTGGACGATGGACAGCGCAGAGATTAGCAACATACTTAGAGGAATCCACAGGAATAAAATTAAGTGGAGGACAAGTTCGGAGGATATTAAAACAAAAAAAGTATGTTTACATCTGGGCTAAGTATAGCCTAGAGTCCAAGAGAAATCCTGAAAAAAGAACAGCGTTTAAAATAAAGATAGCGGAATATTTAAAAATAGAAAAAGAAGCGCCAGAACGGTTACAGATATGGTTTTGGGACGAGAGTGGATTTAGTTTAAGAGTCACCAGAAGAAAAAACTGGTGTAAAAAAGGCAGCCGAAAAAAGGTCCGAGGAGACCGAAGAAAAGGCAGAGTTAATGTAATGGGAGGAGTGAGTAATTCGGACAAAAAAAGGTGGGTAGAGTTCCTAAAAAAAGGCAATTCATATAATTTTTATCAAGTGCTAAAACTCTTTTATGAAGAGCTAATCAATGAATGGGTTTCAGCAGGTAATCAAGCCTCAGAATTTGCGGAAAAAGGAGCCAAAATAGTGATTATTCTTGATAATGCTAGTTTTCACAAGAAAGAAGAGTACCTGAAAATAATTGAAACAGAAATGCGTAATCTTCATTTAGAATTTCTCCCCGAATACAGCCCAGACTATAACTTAATTGAATTAGTATGGCATTCGGCAAAAGAATATATTGCCAATCGACTTTTTACATCTATTGAAGAGCTAGAGTATTTATTGCACCGCCTCTTAAATGAAGGGCAATTAATAATTAAATGGGGTCGCAAAATCAAAAATAAGGGCAATGCTTGTATCACAGTTTATATGTGCAACAGCTTAGTCACCTTATTTATTTTTCATTCCTTAGCCATTAGGAAGCTAATTTAACGGTAAATTCCGAAAAATTCAGTAAAAACGATCTGCAACTTTTCCAGAACTCCGACTTCAAGAGAGTGCCGACTTCTTTAAGCAGTCGGCACTATATATATTAATCTCTCTTACGAGCAACAATGTGAAAAATATGCCAGTGTTTTTCCTCGCCTAGCGCCGTTACTCCAGGATGTTCTTCTTCGTCAAACCACTCAATCTCAAAGGACTTTAGCAGCACTTGAATTTGTTCGCGAGTATGATGAGTGCGATCAGGATAAACAGTCCATGAGTCGCGATCGCCAAACAATTGACCGCAGAAATATCCTCCTGGATTTAGCGATGTCACGATCGTTTCCCAAAGATGGGGGAAATCGGCGGGCTGACAAAAAGGAAGGCAAAAACTGGCATTGATTAGATCGATCGATTGAGGCAAAGTTAAGGTTTCAAAACGCATCAATTGAGTTTGCAGGAGATCGCGTTGAATCGGACGATCCAGCAGGCGATCGAAGGCATTTTGTTCCCTGTCAATCGCTAAAACCCGCCAGCCTCGACGCAGGAGTTCCACCGTATCTCGTCCATCGCCACAGCCTAAATCTACAGCGAATCGAGGACGATAGAGCAACGGTTCCGTGTCAAAAATTGACAAGGCTTTCAGCAAAGTTTCATGCGGCGGGCGACCTTCCACCGCTTGATAGTAAGTCACCCAATTCTGTTTCATCTTCTTCTTCCTCCTCTACAAATTTCCCCTCTTCTTCTGACTCTTAATTTTTAATTTTTAACTGCCGATTAGTATACTGAGGAACCCACCCTTGAGCAGTTGTGTAATACTGCAAGGCTTTCAAGTACAGCGACGGAGTGAGATAAAACCAATGTTCGGTATTGGCAGGCACTTTAATGTATTCTTCAGCTTGCAGCATTAATTGTACCTGAGAGCCGTTAGAATACACAAACCCAAAAACGCATTCCCCAGCTAAAATGTGAAGAACTTCTGCATCTGTGTGGGTATGAGTGCGATGGCTTTGAGTCATCAGCGCGTAAATCTGCTGCGAACCTGGATGCAGCACTTTTAAGTCGCACCACCGATATCCGCTGGCGCGCTTAAACTGTTCAAACTCGCTATTAAATGCTGCGAGAATCTGCTGTTTTTCTGTAACATTGAGAATGTCTTGAACGAGCAGTTCTTGAAACGCCGGATTTTCGTTTGTGGGCAGGGAATCGATCTCAATATTTAAAACTGCCAGTTGACTCGCGATCGCCCGGATATCCGTATATGTTCTACCGTCTTCTAGTTGCAGAACAGCCATATTACCACCTAATGTGTTGAGCTTTGAGGGAAATTTAGTTTCCATTTTTAAGCTGCTGTTTTAAGCTTTCGTCAAAAACTAAACTCCTGCTTGTTTTCAATAATAGCCGATCGCTAAAATTCCATCTCCTGCCTCGCCAATCATCACAGCAATACCACCCATAAAATAGTTGTGTGGGTTTTTTAACTTTTATTTAATAACATTTACTGGAGTTAATGTAAGGTGCACCATAACCACCGTACAGCTTAACTAAACACTCAAAACTTTCAAATCAGCATCCCCGCGATACAAGCAGTCATAAAACAAGCCAAAGAGCCAGCAATCATCGCCCTCACGCCCAACCTCGCCAAATCGCCTTGCCGCTGCGGGGCTATCGCGCCAATTCCCCCAATCTGAATTCCGATCGAACCAATGTTAGAAAACCCGCACAAAGCATAAGTCGAGATAATTTGCGATCGTTCAGAAATCGCCTGTTGTTTCACCAATTCCATCAAATCTAAATAAGCAATAAACTCATTCAAAATCGTTTTTTTTCCCAAAACAACCCCCACCTCTGCACAATCAGCCCAAGGCACCCCCATCAGCCAAGCAACCGGAGCCATCAAATAAGCTAAAATTAATTCTAGCGACAACTGAGGCAAACTAATTAGCCCTCCAAACCATCCCAAAAGCGCATTAAAAAAAGCCAACAAACCCAAAAAAGCAATCAGCATAGCGGCCACATTCGCCGCCAACTTCAACCCGTCGCGAGCACCCGAAGCCGCCGCATCCACCGCATTAGCATAAACCTGTTCCAGCTTCACCTCCACCTCCCCAGCAGTCAGCGACTTTTCAGTTTCTGGGTACAGCAATTTAGAAATAGCCAAAGCTGCTGGTGCAGACATCACCGACGCCGCAATTAAATGGTGAGCCGGTACTCCAAAAGAAATATAAGCTGCCATGACCCCGCCGGCAATTGTGGCAAATCCTCCCGTCATGACAGCATGGAGTTCCGAGAGCGTCATCGCCGCCAAATAAGGTTTAATTAACAAAGGAGCTTCCGTTTGCCCGACAAAGATATTCGCAGCACAAGAAAGGGTTTCGGCGCCCGAAGTTTTCATGGTTTTAATCATCAACCATGCCACTGCTTGCACAACTCGCTGCAAAATGCCGTAGTGATAAAGTATGGTGATAAACGAAGAGAAAAAAATGATAGTCGGCAGCACTTTAAAAGCGATAAAGTGTTCGGCAAAATTGTCTCCAAATATAAACTTTGCCCCCGCATCAGAAAAATTGAGAAACTGCGTCACCAAATCTCCCAAAAATTTAAATACAGCCAAACCAGGAGCAGTTTTGAGAATCAAAATAGCAAAAATTAGCTGTAAAGCAATTCCCCACAATACGGGAGGCCACTTGACAGCGCGCCGATCGACTGAAAAGGCGTAGGACAAACCGACAAAAACAGCTAACCCGAATACAGAAATAAGTCGTTCCATTTAGCAATTTTTAGAGAAGGTGCAGCAAGCATTTATCGTTACGAGGTTCTGGTAATCCAAATTAACAGTCCGAGCCTACTTTATCTCGTTTCCGGAGGTCGCCATGAGTTCGCGGCGCCGGCCGCACAGCCCCGGAGGGCGTATCATACACGATGCAGCCCGATCGCATACCATCTGGGCCAGTTTCGCTTACAATAAAAGGCTAAACCTCAAAATTACGGCGCAGTGTAATTGCTGCTACTTTTATGTCTCTACCTATAGTTGCTATTATTGGACGCCCCAATGTAGGCAAATCGACGCTAGTCAACCGTTTAGCCAACACCCAAGACGCGATCGTCCACGACGAACCAGGAATCACGCGCGATCGCACTTACAGACCAGCATACTGGGGCGATCGGGAATATCAAGTCGTAGACACCGGCGGGCTCGTATTCGACGACGAGACAGAATTTCTGCCTTTAATTCGCGAACAAGCAATGGCGGCCCTCGCAGAAGCCAGCGCAGCCATTTTCGTAGTTGACGGAAAAACCGGGCTCACCGGCGGCGACGAATCGATCGCATCTTGGCTGCGGTTGCAAAAAGTTCCGGTCATTCTCGCCGTCAACAAATGCGAATCGGAAAATACAGGACTCACCCAAGCAGCAGACTTTTGGCAATTGGGACTCGGAGAACCTTTCCCAGTTTCCGGCATTCACGGCAACGGCACCGGCGAATTGCTAGACAAATTAATTACTTACCTTCCCACGGAAATATTACCAGAAGTTGAGGAAATTAAAGTAGCAATTATCGGTCGTCCCAACGTCGGAAAATCGAGTTTGTTAAACGCATTTCTCGGAGAAAACCGCGCCATAGTCAGCCCGATTTCCGGCACAACCCGCGACGCGATCGACACCTTAGTAGAACGCAACGGTAAAACCTACCGCCTGATCGACACCGCAGGAATTCGCAAAAAGAAGAACGTCGAATACGGTGCAGAATTTTTCGGGATTAACCGCGCTTTCAAAGCCATCCGTCGCGCCAACGTCATACTGTTAGTAATTGACGCAATTGACGGCGTTACGGATCAAGACCAAAAATTAGCCGATCGTATCAGCCAAGAAGGTCGAGCCTGCATCATAGTCGTCAACAAATGGGACGCCGTAGAAAAAGACTCCGACACAATATACGAGTACGAAAGAGAAGTAAGAACCCGACTTTATTTCCTCGACTGGGCAGAAATGATTTTTGTTAGCGCCATGAGTGGACAGCGAGTTGAAAAAATCATTGAATTAGTAGACAAAGCCTCCGACGAACACAAGCGCCGCGTCACTACCGCCGTCATTAACGAAGTCATAGAAGAAGCCACAACCTGGCACTCAGCCCCAGTTACCCGCCAAGGAAAACAAGGCAAAATCTATTACGGTACTCAAGTGCGATCGCAGCCACCGACAATCGCCCTATTTGTCAACGATCCCAAACGCTTCACCGAAAATTACCGCCGCTACATGGAAAGCCAATTCCGAAAACACCTAGGCTTTACCGGTACACCAATGCGGCTGCTTTGGAGAGGCAAAAAAGTTCGTGCCACCGAAATGAGCACAACAAACAGAGCACTGCGAGTCAAGTAATTTTCGATTTTAGATTCAATAAAAAACGCAATTTAACGACCAAAGCAAATTGCGTTTTTTTCTATTCTCTTCCTTCTCTTCTCTTCCTTCGCGTCTTCGCGGTTCAATAAATTAGTATTATTAAAAATCGACAATCTAAAATCTAAAATCTAAAATCCCCAAATGGACTTACTTCGCTCGCTCCCCATAGGACTTTACCTAGAACAACCAGTAACTTGGCTTCACCGACTAGACTCCCGCGTAAAATTAGCTTGGTTGATGACATTTCTGATTGCGCCAATACTGGCCAATCCCATCTGGCGGTTCATGCTAGTAGGAATGTTAATCGTACTGACACTAACCGCAGCAATTCCCTTGCGCGTGTGGAAACAGCAAATGGGACTGCTGCTGCTATTCTGCCTATTAGTATTTTGCCTCAGCGCGATCGCCCCCGACGGACTCCCCGCAGAACACCAGCCCCGCATCCCCGCCGACGAATTAACGTTTTCCCAACAGCCCGCAACTCTTCCACCCCCGCCCCAGCCAAAGCCCTGGTACAAACCTTTTAACTTAGGCTCAAACTCCCCAATCCCCAATCCCAAAGCCCAAAGCCCAAATCAACTCCCCCAACCCACAAACTACCGTTACGTTGTATTCAAACAAGGCCCGATTAAAATCACCCGCAAATCCCTAGATTTAGCTATCAACGTCAGCACCCTATTTTTTACAGTAATTTACAGCACCAACCTCTACCTCCTCACCACAGCGAGTGAAGAAATCACCGCCGCGCTTGAAAACTTAATGCAGCCCCTGCGCCGCTTGAACTGGCCTGTTACGGAAATAGCCTTAACATTAACTTTATCTTTGCGATTCATTCCCTTAGTATTGGAAGAAATACAAAATTTAGTGCGATCGGTGAGTACCCGAGCGATAAACTGGAAAAAACTCGGATTTCGTCGCGCCGCTCAAGTTTGGTTGATGATAGCCGAGCGGCTGTTAGAAAACTTGCTCCTGCGAGCTGAACAAATAGCCAGCGCCATGAAAGTTCGCGGCTTCACCAGTCCCGATCGACACCGTGTAGAATGGCACCAGTTGCAATTGAAAATCCGAGATTGGATCGCCCTCGGCTGCTTACTCGTCCTCTGGAGTGCCCGCTTGGTTTGGGGTTGGGACAGTTGAGATTTTAGATTTTAGATTTTAGATTTTAGATTGAAGAATTTTGAAGAATTGGGAATAACTGATGAAGCCCGTGGTTTGGATCACGGGCCTACATTTTAGTAAATTTTGTCTGGTACGCGGCAGTCCTGCTAAAGTAATGGAGATAAATATTTAGAGAACCCAGACCTTGAACATCTATCTTGGGACAGATATCGTATATGTTCCCCGCATTCAAGCCGCATTAGACCGGTTTGGCGATCGCTTCCTCGAAAAAGTTTACACGCCCGCCGAACAAAGGGATTGCGGGCAACTAAATTCTCAACACAGCAGCATTAAAGGTAAAATGAATCGAGTTTCCTGCAACCAACTAGCGGGGCGCTGGGCAGCAAAAGAAGCCGTTGTCAAAGCTCTAGGCACGGGATGGCGGGGAATACGGTATGCAGATGTGGAAATTCGGCGCTCCGAAAACGGTGCTCCAAATGTGCAACTGCACGGAACCGCGGCAGCACAAGCCTCTGTTTGGGGAAATTGCCAGTGGCAATTGAGCCTCAGCCACGACGGAGACTATTGCACGGCTACGGCGATCGCCCTTTGTAGCCCGCCGTCAAACAACGCCGTCGGGCGATCGAGCGAAACTAAAATCTAAAATCTAAATCTAAAATCTAAAATTGATCGATTGTGAGCGTGAATGACTACCGAAACTTACCTGAATCATCCAAACTTTGGCCTCCTCTTCAGGGTATCCCAGGTTGAAGACAGCCAAGAATTATTTACCACCCTATACGCCCAGCGGCTGTTTTTTTTGGTAACAAACGGCCCTGGCGGGCTGAGATTTGAACCCATCAGCCGCTCCGACGCTCGCCTCATGGTCGAAATTCGCCTGCGAACCCTGCGTCGCAGCGGTCAATATCAAGAGTACGACCAATTGCAGACCATTCACCAGCGCACATTTCAATAACGAAAATTAGTAATTTGGTAATTGGTAACTCTCTTAATTTTCCTTCCCTCCATTTCCCAGCGTTGAGCACCCATGACCATAGCCTCTCGAATTAACAGCATTCGCCAACACTTGCCCGAATCAGTGCGGTTAATTGCCGTTACCAAACAGGTACCGACTGATGCTATACGCGAAGCATACGACGCCGGTATCCGCGATTTTGGCGAGAGTAAGGTTCAAGAGGCTGCCGAAAAACAAAGCCAACTGCAAGATTTGCCGGATATCAACTGGCACTTGATCGGCCACTTGCAAGCCAACAAAGCCGCCAAGGCCCTAGAGCATTTCCAGTGGATTCACTCTCTAGACAATTTAAAACTCGCTCAGCGACTCTCGCGCTTGGCGGGCGAAATGTCCTGCTCTCCCCAAGTCTGCCTGCAAGTCAAAATGTTGCCCGACCCGGACAAATACGGCTGGAGCGTTCCAGAACTGCTTGCCGACCTTTCAGAACTCAACAAATGTCAGCATATCAAAATTCAAGGTTTGATGACAATACCCCCACTGGGGTTAAATGACTCGCAAATCCTAGAATTATTTAACAGCACCCGCGAACTTGCTGACAAAATCCAGCAGCAAAATTTGCCCTGCATTCAAATGCAGCAGCTCTCGATGGGGATGTCGGGGGATTATCATTTGGCAATTCAAGCAGGTGCTACTATGGTACGGCTAGGACAAACCTTATTTGGCTCTAGGAGGGGATAAATAATTGAAATCTTCTAATAAAGACAATTTAGGTTAAATATAGAGTAGTCAGCCACCCGCGACTAACGCGCAACGCGAGTATAGTCGGGGCAGCCAAGTCGTGAAGGAGCGTGAATCATGAATATTTTTTCTAAACTGCGAGATTTTGTAGGCATCAACAATGAGCCTGAGTACGATGACGTGTACGACGAAACGGAAGGGGAGCGCTATCAGAACTTCTACCAAGCGCCTGAACCCAACGCCGCTGCCGTCGCAGCAGCAGAAGAAGAACGTCGTCAAAATCGTAGAATGCGGGAGCGGTCAGTAGTAGGATCGACAGGTATGGATGTCGTTGCACCAACTGCGGGAGTAGGGTCAGTAATGAATAACGTGATAGGAATGCCTGGAGCTATGAACGGGATTTCGGAAGTAGTAGTAATGGAGCCGCGCACTTTTGAAGAGATGCCGGCAGCAATTCGAGCGCTTAAGGAACGGAAGTCTGTGGTTTTGAACCTGACGGTGATGGACCCAGACCAAGCGCAAAGAGCTGTGGACTTTGTGGCGGGCGGTACTTATGCCCTGGACGGTCATCAAGAGCGAATTGGCGAAAGTATTTTCTTGTTTACGCCTAGCTGCGTGCAGGTGAGAACTCAGTCTGGTGTGGTTCACGAAGTGCCTCCTGCTCAAGGACGCCCTCGTCCTGCTGCTCCTGCACCGACAGTGTGGCCGGCAGAACAAGCTCCAATCGCTCAGTAGTCAGTAGTTAGTAGTCAGTTGACAGTGGTGAGTAGTCAGTAGTCAGTAGTCAGTAGTCAATAGTTAACAACTAATAACTGTGGAATAAACACTGCGGATTAATAACCTTAGCTAACAACTAAGTAACCAATGACAACTGACAACTGACAACTGACAACTGATAACTCAAAAGTGACAAGTGACAACTGACTAATGACAAACATAAAATTTGGTACGATCGGCGGCGGGGTAATGGGAGAGGCTCTCTTATCCCGCTTAATTGCACAAAAAGTTTATTTGCCTTCAGAAATATTGGTGAGCGACCCACAACTTCAACGGCGCCAATTTTTGACGGAAACCTACGGGATTGGAACAACAGCCAGCAATCTAGAAGTTGCTGCCGCTACAGAAGTGCTGTTTTTGGCCATTAAACCGCAAGTTTTTGATACCGTAGCTTTGGAGCTGGCGGTGGCGGCCGATCGCCAACAGGGCAATAATGGAGAAACGGCTAATTCCCAGCCAGAAGCGCTGGTAGTGTCGATTTTGGCAGGAGTGCCACTGAGCAAGCTCGAACCAGCCTTCCCGGGGCGGGGAGTGCTGCGGGTGATGCCGAATACTCCTGCCACGGTAGGAGCGGGAATGAGCGCGATCGCCTCGGGAAAACTCGTGCAACCGGCTGATTTAGAATTGGTAAAGCGCATCTTTCAGGCCGTGGGAGAAGTGGTAGAAGTGCCTGAGAGTATGCTGGATGCGGTGACGGGGCTTTCGGGTTCCGGGCCTGGTTATGTAGCAATTTTAATTGAAGCCTTGACAGATGGCGGAGTTTGTGCTGGTTTGCCACGGGCGATCGCCTCTCAATTAGCTTTGCAAACTGTATTCGGTACGGCGAAGCTAATGCAAGAAACGGGAATGCACCCGGCACAATTGAAAGATCAAGTTACAAGTCCCGGCGGCACGACTATTGCGGGAATTGCTAAATTAGAGAGTAGCGGCTTTCGATCGGCCCTAATCGAAGCAGTGAAAGCAGCTTGTTTGCGTTCTCAAGAATTAGGTAAATAAGCCAGGAATAAGGCACAGAAACAATCGGAAATGAGTTCAATCGCACTTTAAACCTGCCGCTGCCGCTGTCGGATACTGGACGGGAACAAAAGCTACACCAAATTGTTCTTTTCGACACTTAACAATATGCACCAATTGGCTGGGGGGATTTTTGCGATCGCCATTCTCTCCAAACTGAATAGTTCCTGTTCCTCCTTCCACAATAAAATTCGGAAGAGAAAGCGTTTTCTGCATTCCTTCGCGGCTGGGTTGCTGCAGCATTTCCATTGCCTTAATCAGTGCAATAGTTGCATCGTAAGCTAAGGCTGTATCGGTATTTACCGTTCCTCCCCACAGCTTTTGAGCCTGTTGAGGAAATTTTTTATTAATACTGCTTAAGGGATGCCAGGGGACAGACACGATTAGTTTTTCAAAAGATTTTAGCTGGGATGCTGCTTCTAAAGTTCTCCACTTGTAGAGTACCCAAATTCCGGCTATCAAATTGCGCTCGCGGTTGGCTTTAACCATTGCGATCGCGTTATTTAAGGAATTGGTAATTTGGCCGTCTGGAGATAAGACGATCGCTGTTTCTCCGGTTTGCTGGATTTGATTTAAAGCTGTTTGGGCATTGAAGTCTTTTTTAGATAAATCAAAGTCGCGAATCCTGACTATTTTTCCGGTTTTGTCATCTTGAAAATACCTTTTGAAATCCCGCGTAAAATAAGAACCTGACGAACTCCCTGGATTGTATAAAACTGCTGCTTTGTTTTTGCCTGCTGAGCGCAGATAGTTGGCTAAAGTTTGAGCCGCAAACCGACTCGAATAAGATGTGCGAAAGAAAATTTTTCGATGCTTTTCTGTCAGTTCTTCCGTTGTGCTTGCTGGAGAAACTAAAACCAGGTTATTTTGGTCATAAATATCTACTGTTGATACTGTCATCTCGCTGGCATAGTGACCTACTACCCCTAAAATATCCGGCTGTTTAACCAGTGCCTTTGCTGTTTTAATTGCCTCTGTTGTGAGATTTGCATCGTCAGCAATGATGACTCTCAGACCTTTTCCGTTAATAGCTTTGGCTTTGAGAAAGTTTTGACCGGGAAAGCTTTTATTCCTCTCATTAGCAGCGATGGTTCCTAAATTAACTTGTGTTTGGGCTTGGGCAACGCCGCGCAAAAGTTCTTTTGCTGAATCTGCATTAACTACGGAACCATCTTGATTTTTTAGGATTGGAACGGCAACAGCAATTGTGTAACAATCAATATTTTTAGCCTTCAGGAAAGCATTGTTCATGTAAATTAACGTTTCTGGATCGATGCTGTCTTCTTCAGTCCAGGATTTTTTGAATAAATCAAAAGCAGATTGATAATTGGATTTGGCAAACTCCTCAACTCCCTTTTGCTTTGACCGAGGCGAAGAAGTTGTTACTAGGATTTCTTCGCCGCAACTCAAAGCATCTCCCTGGATTAAAGGACAAGTTTTAGGTGCAATTGTGTGTAAAAAAATAGGGGCTGCCAGTCCCGCTGCCATTCCCCCGATCGCCAATGGCAACAAGCGATCGCGCGATCGAGAAAACAGCCTGCGTTTCGGCGACGGTGACTGCAATGCTGTTAGCGATCGCAAATCCTGCAACACTTCACCAGCGGATTGATAGCGATCGTTAAAGTGGTAGCGCACCATTTTATTTAAAACTTTTTCCAGCTTGTCGCTAATTTGTACCATCGGGCGATCGTCAGTTGAGTAGTGCCAGACGAGTTCCCCAGTTTTTTTATCATTAAAAAAGTCTTGAATATCTAAACCTGCGATCGCTTGAATGCCGATGATTCCCACAGCATAGATATCGCTGTTAAATCTTGGCTGATTTTTCCACTGTTCAGCCGGCATATAACCGTCTGTACCGATGATGCGAGTTTGAGTTATTTGACCGCCCTGAATCGCCAAATTGCTAATACCTTTGACTGCCCCAAAGTCAATCACGGCAATTTTGCCGGAGCGGTTGCACCGGATTAAGTTTGACGGTTTAATATCGCGGTGAATAATATGTTTTTTGTGGACGCAATCTAAAACTTCTAAAATGTCCTGCAATAAATCAATAACTTCTGATTCCCTAAACTGCCTGCCTGAACCGATCTCCTTGTTCAGCGGATTTCCTTCAATATATTCTTGAATTAAGTAAAATCTTCCCTGTTCTTGAAAGTGCTCGATTAACCTGGGAATGCGCGAACACTCTTCCAGAGATATCAGGGATTCAGCTTCTGTTTCAAATTGCACCTGTGCCCTGTGCAAAACATCGGGATCGTTCGATTGAGGAGGCTCAATTTCCTTGACGACGCACAGGGGATTTCCGGGGCTGCCCAAAGCGTTGTTAGCCGTATAGGTTTTAGCAAACCCTCCCTCACCTAATTTAGCGATAATTCGGTAGCGATCGCGCAGAATATCCCCTGGATTCAGACACATAAATTGTTCCATCCCCTTAACTCGCTGCACTCCTTGGTGCCGAGCGTACCACAAATATGACTTTTATGAACTCAAAGTTATGACTTTTATGAACTCAAAGTTATGAATATATGAATTGATTTCGAGAGTGGCTTATTTAATAATCTTGGCATCTGAGATTTTACGCGGAGATTTTTTATGGCTTTAAAACCCGATCCGTCAGAACAGCGGCGATTAATTGGCGACAATACATCCGAAGTCGTTACTTTGTCGATCGCAGATGCAACTAATTTTCCTTTGGGAGGTTGGATGCTCGGAGGTGACGATCTAGTCACCGGCTCAACAGCTAATGATTTGATATTTGGCAACGAAGGGGAAGATCTTATGAGCGGGGAGTTGGGCAACGATTCTTTACTCGGAGGAAAAAGTAAAGACTTCCTGTCTGGAGATCAGGGAAATGACTCTCTCAGCGGCGGTCAAGATGCAGATTTTGTGATGGGTGGTGCGGGAAACGATATTCTCTTGGGCGGTAGAGGCAATGATTTTTTACTCAGCGGTAACGGAAATGACACTCTGGTTGGAGGTTTGGGTCGCGACATTTTACTAAGTGCGGATGATAATAATACTTCACTCAAAATCGGGGGCAGCAACTTGTACGTCCTCCAAGCAGAACCCGGAGTTACAGATGTCAATAATGCCGATTTTATTTTAGGTTTCAGACCCGCTTTCGATCGAATTGGATTGGCAGGCGGTTTGACTGCTAGCGATGTAGATTTGCAATACGTGACAAACGTGACAGTCTTATTTGGGTTTGATGCACCAGAAAGTATCAAACCATTTGTCCCGCCAGGTGCATTCGATACTCAACCGATACAGAGTCAAGGCACTCTAATTAAAGTTAGGAATTCCGGTGACATAGTAGGGTTTGTGGCAAATGTAAGAGTGGCTGAGGTTCAAGGGAGTATTATCTCGGTTCAGGGATTCTAAGCTGTATAATGCGCTGCAATGCCTCCTGCAAAAGCTTAAATCGAAGATTGGACAGAGAAATAGTAATCTGCAACCAGCGTTACAACAATAATAATTATCAATCGCTAGCTGCTGTTTCCAATTTCTCCCCAATCCTCGGTTCCGTACCCTTCAACAGTCGCTGAATATTGCTCCGATGCCGCACAATTACAAACACACCGCCCGCAATTCCAAACAATAGATAAGCTAGCGGCTGATGTAAAGCAAACATCAATCCAGCAACGCTAATTGCTCCGATAATCGAGCTTAAAGAAACAATTCGCGATACCGCAAATACTATCCCGAAAATTCCGAAAGTTCCCAAACCAACTGGCCAGTACAAACCCAGCAAAACTCCCAAACTCGTAGCCACAGATTTACCGCCAGTAAACCCCAGCCAAATAGATTTGCTGTGACCCAAAACAGCAGATAAACCCGCTAAAGTTGCTATCCAAGGGATGACAGTTGCAGTATTTTCTAAACCTGCGGCAGTTGCTAGCTGCTGGGTGAAAGTGAGAGAATAAATGTAGCGGATTAGGACGATCGCACTTACCCCCTTCAACACGTCAACCAGCAACACCCCCAACCCCGGCCACTTCCCCAAAGTCCTCAGTACGTTAGTCGCACCAGTCGAACCAGAACCAACCTCTCGAATATCAATTCCCAGCATCCATTTCCCCAAAGCGTACCCAGTAGGAATCGAACCCAGCAGATAAGCTGCTATTAACAGTGCGCCATTTAAAATTATCCAGCTAGCCATTTTTTAATTTGAGATTTCGTGTACTTTTAAAATTTGCAACCTTTCCCCTAGCATAATTAGCAATTAGCAATTACTAATTAGCAATTACCAATTACCAATTACCCATTACCCAATCAAAAATCCTTAGCAGTCGTCAAAGTTTGCGGATCAGCAGCAAATGCCAGCCATAGCGGAAATTGCAGAATTGACAAACTAATTAAATCCTCAGTTTCATCAATAACAATTAGCGGCAATTTGCCATCTTTCACCAGTCGATCGGCTTTTTGAGCCAAAGCTTCCGCAGACTCAAACATAATAATCCCCCGTTCCGGGCCAAAATCGCTGCGAGTAATCCCCAAACAGTCCTGCAAACCCCGGCGCCACTCTCCCAAACGTTCGGGACTGTTGGCGAGCACCAAAGTCCGCACCCGTCCGCCGTAGACGCTTCTGAGTACAGAAATAATAGTCGAAGTAATCAAGATATTTTGCAAGCGCGAACCCATAGTCCGCAAAGCACCCCTTCCTCCTTGGGTGAAAAACCAATTAGAAACTCGTTCCGCGTGGATGGGTTCAAAAGTGCGGCGAAGTTGCCAAGGCGGGCCGTAGTAGTCGGGAAGAGTGCGGTATTGATCGAGGGTGCGGCGAATTTGTTTGGCTTGTTCTTGAAATCCCTGTTCGGCAAATTTGGGATTTACTGGTGCTGAGGATTGAGACTCCTCAGCAGGAATTTGCTTGGGCGTCTCTTGCATCGGTGGCGTCAAATCTAAGAGTTCGGCGGTGGCTGCCAAATCCTGCAAACTGCCTACTAGATAGTCTTTGAAACCCTGGACTCGAATTGCTAAATCTTGGGAAACGCCGGCAAAAGTGGTTCGCATTTCCTTTTGAATTCGATCGCGCCGGCGTTCGAGTTTTTCTACTTCGATTTGCAGCGCTTGTTTGCGCTGATCTAGTTGAATCAAGCCGTCTTGTACCAAACGCCCGATCGAGGCTTGAGCGGAACCCAACGCTTCTATAGCATTGGCTTTGTCGGCTTCCAAGGCGGCAATTTTTTCTGTCAAAGCTTGTTCTTGCTGCTGCAATTCTTTGACTCTCTCTGCCAACTGTTCGGTAACATTTTCTGGGATGTGCGTTACCATTTCTGCGGTTGCTGTTGGCTGGGAGTCTGTTGGAAGCTCAATTTGAGCGATCGGGCTTTCTGATTCGCCATCGTCGGTGTTGGGCTGAATTTGGGCGATTGCGCCTGCTTCGTCCACGAATTGGGCGATTTCGGCATCTTCCTCGCCCAGGGGCGGGTCTGTTTCTGCCGGGATTTGGGCTTGAAGTTCATTTTGGTCGAGCCACAAATCCTCTGTTTGAGATGGAAGTTGGTAATCCGTCTCATTTACGGGTAAATCGACTTCGCCGGCACGGCTTGGGGCGGCTGGTTGTGGTTGCGGTTCTTGGGTTGGAGATTCGTCTGAATTCATGGGAAATTTGGTTCGGCGTAGGGCACGGAAAAGTTAAAAATTAAAAATTAACAACTTTTTTAGTCTTGACGGGGACAGCGCTGTTCTAAGCAGGTCTGTAGCATTTTACGATCGAACAGAACCGGCAGAAAGTGAATGCTGTTAATTTCTTTGAAATAGAACAAAATCGGCACAGCGGGCCAAAATATCCGCCAATTTTGCCATTCTCGGTAAGGAAAGCGACGGATTAAGTTGGACGATCGATAAATGTCCAAATCGGTTGGGGTAAATTGCAGCCGGATGGTGGCGGCTTGGTACATCAGAAACAAGCCGAACAGCGAAAGTGGCAAACTCGCCCACTTCTGCACGAACAGCAGCGGTAGGGCCGCCAGTACCAGGACTAGGGGAATCGCATAACTCGGAGCGAGTTCGATCGTATTTGTCGGCGCAGTCGAAGAGGCAGTGGTATTCACGGGTTTAAATCAAGGGTAGTAAACGAATGTTGCCGATTATTCATATTTTATCTGTTTCCAAGCTTACAAGCCTTTGAGTACGCTAGAGCCCGTCCCCTGAAACATCAGCCAAGTCATGAAAAAGTTCACAATAAAAATAGCCAGTAAAGCCGTAACTACCGCCGTAGTAGTCGATTGACCGACGCCTTTTGCCCCGCCGGTGGTTGTCAAACCCCAGCTAGTGCCGATTACAGCAATCAAACCACCGAATACAAAAGCCTTAATTGCCGCGCTGCAAATATCCCACAGACTCAGGAAATTGCGGACTGATTCTAAAAACACGCTTTGAGAGATGCCGTACATCGTCGTAGCAATCAGCAGTCCGCCGAGGATGCCGGTGACGAGACACATGATGGTTAAAATGGGCAGCATCAAGCAGCAAGCAAGGACGCGGGGAATTACTAAATAGTCGATCGGGTCTGTTCTGAGCATCAGCAGGGCATCTATCTGTTCTGTTACCTGCATCGTGCCGATTTCCGCTGCAAAAGCCGAACCTACCCGTCCCGTCACGATTACGGCTGTTAAGACGGGGCCGAGTTCACGAGTCAAAGACAAAGCCAAAACGCCACCGACGACATTGCCGGCCCCGAGGTTAATAAACTCCCTCGCTACCTGAATAGTAAATACCATGCCGACAAAACCCGCAGTCAGCAAAGCAATCAGCAGAGATTCCGGGCCGACTGCGGCCATTTGGTCGAGGGTGTTGCGGCGGTGAATTTTGCCCTTCAGCAAGTGCAGCATGACTTGGCCGCCCAATAAAATTGCTGCCAGCAAACGCTGACTCCACAAACTGAGGCTCGAAGATGTAGTAGGGGTCAAGGGATTTCGACTCTAGAACAACTGCAAAAAATGAAATTTATCTACAAATCTTAAACAAGTTTTTTCTATAACATTTAAGATTTCTGACAGAACTGGCCACTGAGGGCGATCGCTGCCTATCGTAGAAAAGGACAAGTTTTGTTTGCTTGCACCTTTCGGCAGTTTAGCTGAATTTACTGACTCTTATGAGCATTTTTCCCAATTTTCTTCGCTCTGTACTGCTGACCAGCCTGTTGAGCTTTGTCGCCCCCTTATTGTTAATCGGCGCGGGATTGACTAGCTTTTCGCTGATCGGCTTCGTCCCTGCTCTCCAAGGAGTTGGTCGTTCTGGAGAAGACCTGATTTTGCAGTTCTTAGCTACTTTCGGCACCGGCTGTCCCCTCCAGGGTTTTTTCGTAATCGGTCTAACTTTTGGTTTGGTGGGTGCTTTGTTTGATACCTACGCTTCTTATCAGCACTCGCGTTGGAGTTAATTTTGTTTCGTTATATATGGGATTTGAGATTTTAGGTTGGGAACTATAAATTAAATCTCAAATCTCAAATTGTTGGGTTGCGATTCCATCAAATAGCGCCCCCTGCAATGACTTTACCTACAAACGGATAGTTGCTAGCAGACAGGAGTGGTGGAGAGCAAAAAATTTTAGACCAAAGTTAAAATTTCCCGATTAATGTGTGGAGTCAATCTCAAATCTCAACTCTCCAACCTCAAATCGGCTGACTTCGCCCAAAAACGGATACTTGAAATTTTAGACTCTTGGTCAAACTTCCAGATTCATCTGTGGAGTCAATCTCAAATCTCACATCTCCAACCGACTCACTCTACATTATTGCTCGCAAATGTTCGGTAATGCGATCGCCCTTTTTGCGGAAAACCGAATCCCCCTATTTCTGGAGCTGGAATATATTAAATACAAGTTGAGTCAAGTGTTTCTCAACTTCTAAAAACTTCAGATAGTCGAGGTATTAGTTATGGCACTTATTCGTTGGGAACCTTTGCGGGAAATGGACTCCTTGCAACGCGAAATGAATCGGTTGTTTGATAGCTTATCACCGGCAACCGATCGCGGATCTAACGGTTCTGCTTTTCTACCCCCCGCCGAACTCGATGAAACTCCCGAAGCCATCCACCTTAAATTAGAAGTTCCGGGCATGGAAGCTAAGGATTTGGACGTACAAGTAACCGCAGAAGCTGTTGCTATCAGCGGCGAACGCCGTCACGAAAGTAAGAGTGAAGATAAAGGCATGACTCGCTCTGAGTTCCGTTACGGTTCGTTCCGTCGGGTTATTCCCCTACCCGCACGGGTTCAAAATGACAGCGTAGAAGCTGAGTACAAAAATGGAGTTTTGCACCTGAATTTGCCTAAAGCGGAAGCAGAAAAGAACCGCGTGGTGAAAGTGCAAATCGGGGGCTAAGAATTGTTTCCTACTTTAGTTAGTTTTAGTTAATTAGTAGGGGGGCGCAAGGCACCCCCTATTTGTTTTTGAAATTTGGAATTGGTAAGTGGTAATTAGGCCGAAAAGCATTGGGAATGAGTAATTAGCCCTTGCGAGTTTGAGGAATGATTCTTCCTTTTTCCTTCTTCGTTCTTCCATCCATCTGTTACATCCTCAGAAAGCGAATCCGTTCCCGAACTTCCTTGTTCCGATTCTTCAACCGTGCTAAACTCCAATAAGCAATGGTTGGTCAGGAGACTTGCGTGCCGAGTCAGGGAGTGGGAGGAAATGGAATTGCATCTGAGTTTGGAGACTTAACCGGGATGACTCGCCAAGAAGTCGATGACTTTTTGCGCGGGCTGGGTGCAGAAATCAGAACTACTGAAGGGGGTTATCTTGAATACGAATTTGCCGATCGTTCGCGAGTCAATATCCGTCCTGATGGTGAAGTTGTACGCACCCCAGCTCCCAGATACGGTTCAGATGGCCGAAAAATAAACAAAGGTTTACGTCTTGACAAAGATGGCAGCTTGGTCAAAACACGCGATGAATTTGGCAATAAGATTCCTGGGACGCACAATTCTGGAGAAAAAGTGAGTAATTAATATGCCCGATGACTACAACTTGCTTAATTTAGGTGGACTTACATCCCTCATCACAAATGTCAATGTGTCTTTGTGGGGGAATGAAATTTTATTTGAATGTATTTACGATCCGACAGGCGATCGATTGCCTTATAGCATAGTATTTCATGACTGCCGAGACATCAGTTGGGAGGTGTTCCATCCTGAAGATGTCACCGATCCTGAAGCTGATTTGATTGGCATTCATTTGGGTGAAAACGCGCACCGGAAAGCAGCTTTGATTCATACAGACATTTTTGAAATTTCAATTTTGTACGGCAGTTTTAGCATTCACAAGGGAGAAAACCTAAATGCTGAAGTACCAGATTTAGAAACAAAGGATCTTGGTATCACAATCGCCAGCAGTATTGTACCAGTTGTAAACCCCCGCCCGGTTAAATTGCCAAGGTTTTAGTAAAATTATATCGGGTAAAATAACTATTACAGTCCGGGACGGACTCCGACTCCTCGAAACTCGGTTTTTTACCTAATATGCGGGTTTTAACGAAGTGTTTTCGTAAAAAACCCGGTTTCTGGGCCCCCATATGTAAGTCCTATATTATTAGGTTTGTAGTGAGGAGTGAAGTCCTCATCAAAAATCTGAGGATTGAAGTCCTCACTACAAAAGAATTACCAATTTTTCAAAAAAGACAGTAGGTATTGTTGCCCGCCTCAGTTTACGATACTTAATAGAACTTTTTTCCCAGATGAGGTAAAACACAATGCCTGATATTGTTGATATTGCCGTAGGTGCGGGTTCGTTCCAAACCCTGGTAACAGCCGTGCAAGTAGCTAATTTAGTAGACGCGCTCAAAAGTCCGGGCCCTTTTACTGTCTTTGCACCCAATGACGATGCTTTTGCGAAATTGCCGCCGGGAACTATCACAACCCTAGTGCAGAACGTTCCCCAACTAACTAGGATTTTGATGTTTCATGTCGTCTCCGGTAAGTTCATGAAAGCTGATTTGGCAAAACTCGGCTTTGTTACTTCCTTGGAAGGTTCGCCGATTAAAATTGATTGTTCTGACGGTTTTGAGGTGAAAAATGCTACAGTTGTCGCTGCGGATATCGAAGCTGATAACGGCGTCATCCATGTGATCGATAATGTGATTTTAATGGGCTAGTTTCACCGTCCATTGATTTTCGATTTTCGATTTTTGATTGACTCAACACCTGAATTTGAGGGTTTGAACTTTGGTCTAAATTTTTTTGAGTTCGATCGCCCAAGTCGGAGCTTGCATCTGTGTTTGGGTGTGAGCTTAAGTGTCGCAGCGGGAGCGAGAGCTTGCATTGAGCAGTGTCTCTTTGCTCCCGATCACGTCATTGTTTTTTAGCGATTGAAGGTAATATAAATATAAAACCGTTGTCTTTTCGCCGGATGTATTTTAAGATGATTGTTTGTCAAAGTTTTAAAATCAATAATTATAATATAAGCAAACCAGTTTGGTGAGCACTATGCAAATCCTAGCCGCCAGCCTCAAAGCAAAAGTCCGCCAGCGTACCTTGGAACTGCAAGTTCTCAACGAACTTACCGAGAAAGTACAACTCGCGGCTGGGGCTGATGAAATTTGGTCTGCGTGTCTGGCACATCTCGGGCGCCTGATTCCGGGCGCGGCGATCGCAATTTTGACGCCACCGGACGATCGACTATACCTGGAACACTTACAGCCGTTAACTGCTAGCGCCAGAGCCGAAATTAAAGGGCGCTTGCAAGCTGCTGGCGCTGAATGGCTTGCTGGCAATCGGGACTGGGCGCACAACATGACTCCGCCACCAATTGCTCAGTTTCAGTCGGTCTTGATGGTACCAGCCAACCTGGAGGAAAGTGAAGAATTGTTGGGAGTATATTTCATTGGTGCAGAGCAGGCAACTGCTTTTAATTTGGAACACCTTTGTTTACTCCACACTGTCGCTCAAATTTGTGCAAAACAGTTAAATATCTTAGCTGCTAAAAATACCCGTGTCAAGGATAAAATTAAAAATAATTTTGTTCTAGATTCGGAAAGTCAAGAACTATTGTTGCGGGCTGTAATGGACGAGACCCCGGACAGAGTTTTTGCGAAAAATAGAAACTTTAGATACATTTTTGTAAATCAAAGTTTTGCTGAATATGTGGGGAAAAATGTTGAGGAAATTATCGGCAAAGATGATATTGAATTAGGGTTTTCAGCCGAATTAGTATTTGGCGATCGCAACGGCAAAATTAGGGGCATCCGCGAGGAAGATCGAGCTGTGCTGGCTGGAGAGAGGGTTCGCAATCCCTACCAGGCGATCGTCTTTGAAGGTGGCAAACAACACATCTTTGACACGCAAAAAGTGCCACTGTGCGATGCAGAGGGTAATATATTTGGGGTTTTGGGTTTTTCTAGAGAGATTGGTCAATTGCAGGCTACAGATGAAGCCAGGAATCAAAGCCAAGCCCAACTGCAAAAAATTACTGCTAGCGTACCGGGTACGGTATATCAAATTGACTTGCATCCAGACGGCTCGATGGTCTTCTCGTTTGTGAGCGCGGGCTGCCGAGAATTGTATGAAATAGAACCAGAGGCTGCTCAGCAGAATTTTAATGTAATTGTTGACATGATTCATTCGGAAGATCGAGATGATTTTCTCAACTCGGTGACGCTTTCTGCTGAAAATTTGCAGCCTTGGCGGTGGGAAGGAAGAATTGTCACTCCGTCGGGAAAACTTAAATGGGTGCAAGGAGCTTCCCAGCCAGAATTCCAAGCATCGGGGGAGATAGTTTACTACGGCTTGTTCACGGATATTAGCGCCAGGAAACAAGCTGAACTGAAGCTGCAACTTTATCAACAAATCTTTTTGAAATCCAACGATGCGATCGCGATCTTAGACGCCCAAGGCTATTACTTAGAAACAAATCAAGCTCACACGGCTTTGCTGGGTTACAGTGCATCGAAATTGTGGGGGAAAACCCCGACAACTCACATGGGAGAACAGGCATTTGCCTCGGTAATGCAAACCTTGGCAGAAACTGGGAGTTACCGAGGCGAAATGACCTTTATTAAGGCTTTGCCAGAAGGAACAGTTGAGGTCGAGCTTTCGGCTTTTGCGGTTCTCAATGATGCTGGGGATGTAGTTTGTTACGTAAGTGTCAAAAGAGACATAACCGAACGAAAGCGAGCTGAGGAAAAACTAAAGCTTTACCGAGAAATATTTTTAAACTCCAATGATGCGATCGTCATTATCGATGCTGACGGGTTTTTCCTCGAACAAAATCTTGCTCACCAAACGCTTCTAGGATACACAGACGCGGAATTAGAAGCAGAAGCTTCGCCGCTGGTTGCGGGGGAGCGCTTTTTGGCAATTGCCCAAAGTTTAGCGAAAACAGGAAGTTTTCGGGGCGAAATTACTAACTCCACTAAAAAAGGTCAGACGCTGGCGATCGACGTTGCGGCCTACTCTGTGATTAACAACGCCGACGATGTAATTTGTCATGTCTGCGTCAAGCGCGACATTACCGAACGCAAAAAAGGAGAAGAAGAACGGCAAAAATTTGTGTCGCTGATTGAAAACAGCAGCGATTTTATCGGTATGGCTACCCTGAAAGGCAAAACGCTGTTTGTCAACGAAGCCGGACGAAAACTGGTGGGTGTAGAGAATCTTTCGGCAGTGCTTGATACCGAGATATGGGAGTATATCGGCCCAACTTTTAAACAGAAATTCAGTCAAGAGATTTTGCCAACAATTAGCAACCAGGGCCAGTGGCAAGGAGAAGGTCAAATGCAGCACTTGCAAAGCGGAAGACGCATTGATGTTGCGATGAATGCTTTTCTGGTCAAGCACCCTCAAACCACCGAACCGCTGTGCTTTGCTGCGGTAATTCGCGATGTCACCGAACGCAAGCAAGCTGAGAGAATGCTGCGGGAACAAGCAGAACAAGAACGCCTGGTTTCGGCGATCGCCCAGCGAGTCCGGCAGTCTCTCAACCTCACTCAAACTCTGAGCACGGCTGTACAAGAAGTGCGGCAGTTGTTGGCAACTGACCGCACGGTAATTTATCGTTTTGATTCCGAGGAAACAGCGGTTGTTGTTGTGGAATCTGTAGGGGATAATTGGATGCCCCTGCTGGGCAGAAAAGTTCAAAGAACATCCTTGGGGGAAAGTTATGTATGGCTGTACAGTGCAGAAACAATTCAAGCAATGGCAGATATTTATACGGCCAATTTGAGCGAGGAACACCGAGATTTACTTGCTAGTTTGCAGGTAAGGGCTAATGTAGTTGTACCAATTTTTATAGGCGATGAAAGTCAGGGTTTCGCAGCAGAATATTCGCCGGAAACTCGAAGTGAACTGCCGGGAAGGAGTTGGGAAACGAGCCAAAATCGGTTGTGGGGATTGCTGATTGCCCATCACTGCAGCGCTCCGCGTGTTTGGACTGATTCTGAGATGGATTTGCTGGGAAGGTTGAGCGTGCAGTTGGCGATCGCCATTCAGCAATCTACTCTTTTTGAACAAGCGCAGCAGGCCCGAGAAGCAGCCCTAGAAGCATCTCGAATGAAGTCGCTATTTTTAGCAAATATGAGTCACGAAATCCGTACTCCAATGAATGGAGTGATGGGGATGACTGATTTGCTGCTGAAAACGAATCTTACTCCCGAACAACTTGACTTTGTGCAGACGCTGAAACTCAGCAGCCAAAATTTACTGTCCATCATTAACGATATTCTGGATCTCTCCAAACTGGAAGCAGGAGAAATGCGGTTAGAAACAATCGAATTTAACCTCAGTATCTGTGTGAATGAAGTGCTGGATTTGTTGGCAACTCCCGCACAAGAAAAAGGTATAGAAGTGGTGGCACTGATTGACAGCGACGTGCCGGTGCAAATTAAAGGTGATGCAGCGCGGTTGCGGCAAATACTCACTAATTTGATCAACAACGCTATTAAGTTTACAGAAGCCGGAGAAGTGGTAATTGAGGTGGTCAATGCTAGTAATCCTGGGTTATTGGCAGCCAGGGAGAATCCGAAAATTTTAGAGAATATCGATCCGTCAAAAATAGAAAACAATGACTCGATGCTCCTGCTGTTTAAAGTCACAGATACAGGAATTGGGATTGCTCCAGAAGACAAAAAAAAGCTGTTTCAATCTTTTACTCAAGTTGATGCCTCTACGACAAGAAAATATGGTGGCACAGGTTTGGGGCTGGCTATTTCTAAGGAGTTGGTGGAGTTAATGGGTGGGCAAATCGGTGTGGAAAGTACCCCGGGCAAAGGCTCGACTTTTTGGTTTACTGTGCCGATAGTTAAGGAAAATTTAACTGCTGTCGGGGCAGCGTGCGAAGTTAATTTGGAAACGGTGCTGGCGGGGCGAAAAATGTTAGTTGCGAGCGACAAGCCGACAGTACGAAAAGTGCTAGTGAGAATGGCTGTTTTGTGGGGAATGGAGGTGGAGGAGGTTGAAAACGGTTGGATGACGATCGCATCTCTGTACAAAGCTGTCAGCCTTAATTCCCCTTACGATATCGTTTTGGTTGATATTCAGTTGCCGGAAATGGTGGCGGGAAGTCTCGAACGCTTGAGGATTTCTGAGCCTGCAATGCAGCAGACAAAGTGGGTGGTGCTGACTTCAATGACTCAGCTTGCAGAGGCGAAACGCTTGGTAGATAGTGGTTTTAGCGGGTATTTAACTAAACCTGTTAAAGCTCACCGACTATTTGATTGCTTGGCGAATGCGATCGCCCCGATGACGCTGATTGATGAGCCGCTGGCAAATTCAACGTCCACTCGAGCCTCAGCTATTGACAACCGGGAGTTAGCAAGTTTAAAGATTTTGTTAGTTGAAGATACTCCAATCAATCAAAAAGTTGGTCTCAATCAACTTAGAGTTTTGGGATGCACTGCGGATGTCGCCAATAACGGTGCAGAGGCGCTATCTATGGTTGCTCTGAAAAAGTATGACATTGTGTTGATGGACTGTCAGATGCCGGTTTTGGACGGTTACGAAGCAACGCTGGAATTGCGCCGCCGGGAAGCGGCAGATGCTGCTGCTGGCAAGATGGAGCCGCATCAAAAGACGGTGGTGATTGCGATGACGGCGAATGCTTTGAAGGGCGATCGGGAAAAGTGTCTGGCGGCGGGCATGGACGATTATATTAGCAAACCTATTGCGATTGAAAAGTTAAAATCGGTACTAGAAAATTGGTCGGCAAAGCTAAAAATTGAAACTCCCAAGTTTCATGGAGAGGAACTTCAAAATTCTGAGCCAGATATCGAATCGGTAGTCGATATGGCACGTTTGCACGAAATTTCGGGCGCTGATTTAGAGTTTGAGCAGGAAATACTGCAAGCTTTTGTGGTGGATACTGGTAGTTATTTAGAAGCTGCTAAGGAGGCGATCGCCTCGGGAGATATGGAGACACTCGCCCGCCACGCTCATCAAATTAAAGGTGTCAGCGCTACCGCGGCAGTGCGGTTAATGCCCGATATGGCAGATCAGCTTCAAAGTCTGGCCGAATCAAATGATTTCGAGGGGGCTACAAAAATCATCGCTGAATTAGAAATAATTCTGGCGCGGGTTCAAAACTTGATGCCTACTGAGTAATCAATCAATTTTCTTTTGAACAGGGCTATCGGGCCCAATCGCGGACAGCTCTTGGCAGCCCCCAGGAGCGATCGCGTGTAAAGATTTTTAATCTTTTATCAAGATGTTTATCTCAATGTGAAGGAATTGGGAACTCTTATAACATCTTGTGTGTTGTAACTTGTGACACTACTACATTAAGTTATTGTGGTCAAATATAAAATAATCATTAAGCCGATCGACATGAGTGTGCTTTTCGTCGATCAGCTTAAGACACCCAGACCAGCTTTTCGCTATGCCCGCCCATTAAGTGCGTATTCACGCTCAACGAGGTTTTATGACTCCAGTCATGTTACGCCAACTCTGGTCATTAATTGAGACCACCCAAGCTACTCTGTTAGTCAATTTAGACGATGCCACCTTGGTACAGTGGCTGCTGAAGCAGTTAAAGAGCAACTCTGCGCTCAATGGCAAAGAAGCAGATTTATTGGACGAATACATCCAGTCTCGGCTGTGCCTAATCCGCGATTTAGCTGAGCAGCGGCTCGCACCATAGCTATTGTGAGTGGATTCAATCAAAATCGGATAAATATTCCAGGGAACGGCGATGATCGCTCGCGCTGGGCAGAAATAGCAGAAAAGAAACCCGGTTTCAAGGATAAGTCTTGGGTTTGACGACGAGATCTCCAGCCAGAAACCGGGTTTCTAACTCTGGGCTCCTAGCTTGCTCAAAAAAAAACAGGCGGGTAGTCGGGGCAGTTGCCGCTGTGCAGCACCCGATGCAGAACGGCCAATTTGAAACCGGAGGCTGTTGTAGTTCGCCGATCGCCACAGTTCTCGACAGCTACAAGGTAGGATTGTCAGGAAAGCGTTCTACTAAAATCTATGCGTAAATGGGGATTTCTGCTACTAGCAAGTGTGTTATTTGTGGGATCGTTGGCGTCTTGTAGGGATCGATCGGCACAAACCGGACAAACAACAGCAACAACAACTGCCGAAGGCAAATCGCAACAAGGTTCCAGCCGGATAGATACAATTGTCAGCCGTGGCAAACTGATTTGTGGCGTCAGCGGCGAACTGCCGGGTTTTAGCTTTTTAGACGAAAAAGGGAAATATTCGGGACTGGATGTCGATGTGTGCAGGGCGATCGCGGCGGCAATATTTGACGATCCCGAAAAAGTCGAGTACCGAAAGCTCAACGCTAAAGATAGATTTACAGTTTTGCAGGCGGGAGAAATCGACATTCTCAGCCGAAATACCACCTACACAGCGAGTCGCGACAGCACTACCGGACTGGAATTTGCCCCGGTGATTTTTTATGACTCTCAAAGCATCATGGTCAAAAAAGACAGCGGCATCAAAAGTTTAAAAGATTTTGCGGGCAAATCTATCTGCGTGCAGACAGGTACGAGCACCGAACAAAATTTGTCCGACCAAATGCGAAAATTAGGAATTAAATACACTCCAGTTGTGTTTGAAGATGTGAATGCTGTCTTTGCTACTTATCAAGAAGGTCGCTGTCAAGGTGTTACTGCCGATCGATCGCAGCTAGTCTCGAAGCGGACAACTCTGCCGAATCCCGAGAATAATGTTGTTTTGCCGATCGTGATGTCAAAAGAACCGTTAGCCCCTGCGGTGAAAAGCGGCGATCCTAAATGGTCGGATGCGGTGAGATGGATTATTTTTGCGACGATTGAAGCTGAAGATTTGGGAATTAATTCAGGAAATGTAGACCAAATTGTGGCAAGCACTACAGATCCGAATGTCAAACGTTTGCTAGGAACAGAAGGAGATTTAGGTAAAGGTTTGGGACTCCCGAACGACTACGCTGTCCGCGTTGTTAAGAAAGTGGGGAATTACGGGGAAATATACGATCGCAACCTCGGCCCCAAAAGTACACTCAAGTTAGAACGGGGTCAAAACAGACTCTGGAAAGATGGCGGTTTGCTTTATTCGCCGCCGTTCCGTTAATTTTAGTTAACTGTTGACTGTTGACTGTTGACTGTTGACTGTTGACTGTTGACTGTTGACTGTTAACAGTTAACCAACAAGATATTTTAGGCAGCAAGGTACTCCGCGCTTACCAGACTTTTAAGGTGCTTGCTAGGTGTACCCTACAAGATATTTTAGGCAGGCTAAAGTTAGGTATAGTGTGCTCTACATTAAACAGTTATGAACCCAGAACCTCAACCGGGCAAATCGCAGAAATTGCCCAAATTTAAAGATATATCAAAACTCCTGCGGGACGATCGCTTCTGGAAAATTGCCGGACAGGCGATCGCCCTAATTTTAGTAATAGTTGTGCTCGCCATTCTCTGGGACAATCTCAGTGCCAATTACTCGCAACTGGGGATTGCGTTTGGATTTGATTTTCTCAATTCCCAAGCATCTTTTGACATCGGCGAAAGTGTAATCCCCTACAGTCCCGCCAACAGTTACAGACAAGCTTATTTTGTCGGTTTAATCAACTCGCTGCGGGTGATGGGTATCGGCATTATTTTCGCAACCGTTGCGGGTTTGACGGTAGGAATTGCGCGCCTTTCCGACAATTGGCTGCTGCGGAGTTTGGCTGGTTTGTATGTGGAAATTTTGCGAAATACGCCGTTATTGCTGCAATTATTTTTTTGGTATTTTGCAGTTTTCATTTCCCTGCCAAAACTCGAAGACAACCCGCAGTTACGCGGGCCGATTTACTTGACAAATCGCGGCATTGCTGTACCAACGCCGGTGGCTTTGCCGGGTTTTGAGATTTGGTTGATTTTGCTAACTGTTGGAGTTTTGGCGGCGGCGGCGCTGTGGATGTGGCGGGCGCGGGTGATGTTGGAAGAAGCTAAGCCGGGAAGACAGTTGTTTTGGGCTCTAGGTGCGATCGGGCTGAGTGCAATCTTAGCTTTTATTATGACCAAAAATCTGCCTTATCGGCTAGATTTCCCCCGCTTGACACCAGCCTTGCAACTCGAAGGAGGATTAAAATTAACTCCTGAATTTGCAGCCCTGGTGACAGGACTCAGCTTGTATACTGGCAGTTACATTGCAGAAATTGTCCGGGCCGGAATTCAGTCAGTATCGAGAGGCCAGTGGGAAGCCGGAAAGTCTTTGGGGCTGAAGTCTGGAACAATGATGCGGATGGTAATTTTGCCGCAAGCTTTGCGGGTGATTGTGCCACCTTTAACCAGTCAGTATCTGAATTTAGCTAAGAATTCGAGTTTAGCGGTTGCCGTTGCTTATCCCGACGTTTATTTTGTTGTGGGTTCTCCAACGTTGAATCAGACCGGTCGGGCGATCGAAGCAATGTTAATTATCATGGTAACATACCTAACAATTAGTTTGATAGTTTCTCTGTTCATGAATTGGTACAATCAAACCGTACAAATCAAGGAAAGGTAACTGCTGAATATTTGAGATTTTTGAGGTAGGATTAAAGGAGAATAAAATGGCATACAGTGATTTTAGTTTAGCAAAAGTATCTAAAACTTTTGAACTTAAAATTTTAGATGCAGTTAATATGTTTTCTGCTATTCCAGAGTTAGAAAGTAGTAATTTTTTAGAAGAAACCCTTCTCTATACTGTGCCATTAGCTATTAGCAGTAATACAGAAAAAGCTCGCTCCGAAATGATTATTGCACCAATTTTGATCGAACTGAGAAAACAGTTAAATTCTGAAATTAGCTTTTTTTCAGGAATAGACTTTACAATCGATCCCGAAAAAGGATTAAATGGAAATTGCGATTTTCTGATTAGTCGTTCTCCAGAATTATTAATTCTTACCGCACCAGTAATTATCATTGTAGAAGCCAAAAAGGAAAATATCAATGGCGGATTGGGACAGTGCGTAGCAGAAATGCTAGGCGCTAGAATATTTAATGAACGTGAAGGCAACGATATTCCTGCGATTTTTGGCGCTGTCACTAGCGGGACTAACTGGAGATTTCTAAAATTAAAAGACCAAGTAATTGAAATAGATTTAACAGAGTATTACCTCAGAGATGTTAATAAAATTTTAGGAATATTAGCGAACAGTATTAAAAATTAATAATAACTAAAAACTAATGGAAACAATCCCCATATTACCGCCCCCAGCCACCGAATCGCCTACCCCTTGGAATTGGGCGCGCAAAAACCTATTTAGTACCTGGTACAACAGCATTCTGACAGTAGTTTGCCTAATTATCGCCTTCCAAACTATTAAAGGAATTATTGTTTGGGCAACAACCAAAGCTCAATGGCACGTGTTAGAAGCCAACTTGCCGCTATTTTTTGTTGGCAGATTTCCCCGCGAATCCTACTGGCGATTGTGGATAGTAACGGTCATCATTGCCTTGTTGGGAGGATTAACTTGGGGAAACATTCAGCGGCAAGAACGTCTTGGGAATCCGCCTTTACTAATTATACTCGGTGCTGCGGTTGTGGGTGCCGTCATTTCGCCGATCGACCTAACCTCTCGCCTCTACCTCTTAGGAATTATTATCGCAGCCGTCGCCAGCTATGCCATCGGCAGGCAAATTTACCCAAAAATTATGGGCTGGATGCCTGCAATTTGGGTTCTTTCCTTCCCAATAGTTTTGTGGCTAATTAAAGGCGGGTTGGGTTTGACCGAAGTGTCAACAAATGATTGGGGCGGTTTAGTATTGACGCTGTTTTTAGCAGTTATTAGTATTGTGCTTTCCTTTCCTTTGGGAGTATTGCTAGCACTCGGCCGACAAAGTTCTTTGCCAGTTGTAAGACTGTTATCAACCTTATACATTGAAATTATTCGCGGTTTACCATTAATTGGCATTTTGTTTTTAGGTCAAGTAATGCTGCAACTTTTCTTGCCGCCAGAATATCCGAAATTGGATAGAGTGATTAGAGCCATTGCTGGATTAACCTTATTTAGTGCGGCATACTTGGCAGAAAACGTGCGCGGTGGCTTGCAGGCCGTGCCTAGGGGACAAATAGAAGCAGCTAGGTCGATCGGACTCAATACACCCCTGCTTACAATTCTCATTGTACTGCCTCAAGCACTGCGAATAGTCATTCCGGCGATCGGGGGTCAATTCATCGGATTATTCATGGATACATCCCTGCTATCTCTATTCGGAATGTTAGAATTAATCGGAATATCCCGCGCAGTTTTAGCAAATCCATCCTATATCGGTAGATACGCCGAAGTTTACATATTCGTCGGGATCATTTATTGGATATTTTGCTACTCAATGTCCCTAGCAAGCCGCAAAATAGAGCGAACTTTAGGCGTAGGTCAGCGCTAAAAACTCATCTACTTTCATCTGCGTTCATCTGCGGTTAAAAAATAAAACAATTATTATGGAAACTCAACTAACAGCCCCCGAACAAGTAATCGTAGCAGAAAACGTCCACAAGTGGTACGGACAATTTCACGTACTGCGCGGTGTCAGCATGACCGTAAACCGAGGTGAAGTCGTTGTGGTGATGGGGCCATCCGGTTCAGGAAAATCGACATTTATTCGCACATTCAACGCATTAGAAGAATACCAACAAGGTAAAATTACGATCGACGGAATCGAACTTTCCCACGACTTACGGAACATCGAGACAATTCGCCGCGAAGTAGGAATGGTGTTTCAGCAATTCAACCTGTTTCCCCACTTATCCGTCTTGCAAAACGTCATGCTAGCGCCGGTGTGGGTGCGCCGCTGGCCCAAGAAAAAAGCCGAAGAAGTGGCAATGCAACTGTTAGAAAGAGTGGGAATTTTGGAACAAGCAAAAAAATATCCCGGACAGTTGTCTGGAGGACAGCAGCAGCGGGTCGCTATTGCACGTTCTCTAGCCATGCAGCCTAAAATCATGCTGTTTGATGAACCGACATCAGCATTAGACCCGGAAATGGTGCGGGAAGTGTTAGATGTAATGCGAAATTTGGCTCAAACAGGAATTACAATGGTGGTGGTGACTCACGAAGTCGGGTTTGCGCGCGAAGTTGCCGATCGCATTGTGTTGATGGATGGCGGTGTTTTAGTGGAAGAAGCCCAACCAGAAGAGTTTTTTCAGAACCCGAAGGAAGAACGCACCCGCAAGTTTTTATCTCAGATACTGTAACAGATTCTCAAGTTTAATCCGTGGGTTTGGCGATGGTCGCAGCAGTCAAAATAGACATAATTAAGGTAAAATAAAAGAGTGTACAATCAGTCTCTATTTTGCTGAGATAGCTTGCAATGCCATCCACAAAAACTCTGCCGTTAGTTAAAGACTCGGAACGCCTAGAAAGTCGCCTCAAAGAAATTCCGGCGGTTCCTGGTGTATATTTAATGCGCGATGAGAGCGATCGCATCCTTTACATCGGCAAATCCAAAAAACTCCGAAACCGCGTCCGTTCCTACTTCCGCGAAAGCCAAAATCTCAGTCCCCGCATCGCGATGATGGTGCAGCAAGTGCGCGAAATTGAATTCATCGCCACCGACACAGAAGCAGAAGCTTTAGCCTTAGAAGCAAACCTCGTAAAACAGCACCAACCTTACTTTAATGTCCTCCTCAAAGATGATAAAAAATATCCTTATTTGTGCATAACTTGGTCGGAGGAATACCCGCGCATTTTTATCACCCGCAAACGCCGCGCAGGTAGTGCCAAAGACCGCTACTATGGCCCCTACGTCGATACAGGGGCGCTGCGGAGTACGCTGCATTTAATTAAGCGAATTTTCCCGCTGCGACAGCGCCCTCAACCGCTATTTAAAGACCGTCCCTGTTTGAACTACGACATCGGGCGCTGCGTTGGCGTTTGTCAAGGGTTAACTTCGCCGGAAGAATATCGAAAAATCATCCAAAAAGTAGCGATGATTTTCCAGGGAAGAACTGAGGAATTGCTCAATATTTTGCAGCCCCAAATGGAAGAGGCAGCCGAAGATTTAAACTTTGAAACGGCGGCGCGCCTTCGCGACCAAATTAAGGGTTTGCAGTCTTTGAGTGCGGGTCAAAAAGTATCTTTGCCAGACGATACGGTTTCTAGAGATGCGATCGCACTTGCGGCCGATAGTCAGCACGCTTGCATCCAATTGTTCCAAATTCGCGCCGGTCAGTTGGTCGGAAGATTGGGATTCATGGCGGAAATACCCCCCCAACCCAGGGCGGGCACGGGGGCACCGCCCCTACAATCGGGGGGGGAAGAGTTATCTCAACTTTCTCTTGCCTCCCCCCCAAGCCTTGGGGAAGAACGAGGGGGGGTAGAGGCCGGAGCGATTTTGCAGCGGGTGTTGGAAGAACACTATCAAAATGTCGAATCTGTAGAAATTCCCAGCGAAATTTCTGTGCAGTACGAATTGCCAGAAGGGGAAATATTAGCTGATTGGTTGAGCAACCGTAAGGGCCGAAAAGTTACGATTTTGACCCCGCAGCGGCAAACTAAGGCTGAGTTGATTGAGATGGTGGAACGCAATGCTGAGTATGAATTGGCGAGAATGCAAAGATTGAGCGATCGCAATTCTCAAGCAATGGAAGATTTAGCAGAAATTCTCGATTTGCCAGAAGTTCCTCGCCGCATTGAAGGTTACGATATTTCTCACATTCAAGGTTCTGACGCCGTAGCTTCCCGCGTCGTATTTATTGACGGTTTGCCCGCCAACCAGCACTACCGCCATTACAAAATTAAAAATCCTGAAATAAAATCGGGTCATTCTGATGATTTTGCTAGTTTAGCAGAAGTTATCGGTCGCCGATTCCGAGGATTGAAGGAAGAAGAAACAGGCAAGATGGAAGATGGATTTAGCGATTTAGAAGAATCGGCAGAAATCAGCAATTTATCCTCGGTTTCTCATACTATTTCCGACAAACCAGACTTAATTATGATAGATGGCGGCAAAGGTCAACTGTCAGCAGTTGTGGCTGTTTTGCGGGAGATGAATTTGCTAGAAGAGTTGCGCGTTGTCAGTTTGGCAAAGCAGCGAGAGGAGATATTTTTGCCGGGGGAATCTTTGCCGCTGCAAACTAATTCTGAGCAACCGGGCGTACAATTATTGCGCCGGGTGCGGGATGAGGCGCACAGATTTGCTGTGAGTTTTCACCGGGATCGAAGAAGCGAGAGAATGAAGCGATCGCGCCTTGATGAAATTCCCGGATTGGGACACCACCGACAAAAACAATTGTTGGCACATTTTCGGTCGATCGACTACCTGCGTTTAGCGACTCCCGAACAGTTGGCAGAAGTTTCTGGGATTGGCCCGCGTCTGGCGCAGCAAATTTACGATTATTTCCACCCGTAAAGTCTTACGCAGCAGGGGAGACGGGGATTTTTGGGGCGAGAGGGCGATCGGGCCGCAAGTCCCTATTCAGCCACTGTGAGGGAGGTATTCAAAAATTTTGCACAGGCCTATTGCAATCCCCAGAGACTTGTGGTATGTTTAGTTTCTGTGCGCGGGCATAGTTTAGTGGTAAAACTTTAGCCTTCCAAGCTAACTATGCGGGTTCGATTCCCGCTGCCCGCTTGCGCCTATAAGAACCTCAAACCAACGAGAAATCAACGGTTTGAGGTTTTTTATTGCCCAGAATACGGCTGAGTCGGGGGTCAAAGTGACTATCAACTGAGTATCAAATGACTACGAAATGACTATCAAATGACTTTTTTGGATACAATTTGGAGACAATGTGACTAGAATTTGACTAGAAATATCCAGCCGATAGTCAATAGCGGTAAGGTGCGCGGCAGAAGAGCACCCAACATAATTAGGTTCTGTGTAAGTCCTGTATCTGCAAGAATAATTGGTTAACATAAAGTGCCCTGATTTGACAAGCTTGCCGAGCGCACTCAGCTTGAGTTATGACTGATTCGGAGTCGCATCAGTCACAAGGAGATCCCGTGAAATATTTTTCAGTAGTAATGTATTTGCTGCGGGAACGGCAACAGTTTCTTGAAGAAATTCGCCAAGGTGTCAAGCTCAAATCTAAAATTTTCGGTTTGTTGATTTCTAGTACCGTATTTTTTGGCATTTACGGAGCGATATTAGGTGCCTCTAGTACGTGGATGCAATGTCTGGTTTCAGCAATTAAGTTGCCAGCACTTTACTTGCTGACGCTGATTATCTGCTTTCCCACGCTGTACTTTTTTAATGTCATGTTTGGTTCAAAACGAACTTTTGAACAGTATTTGACATTGTTGATGACAGCGATGGCGATGATTAGCGTTTTGCTGTTTGGATTTGCACCTGTCAGTTTGTTTTTCCTCATAAGCAGTACCAATTACAATTTTTATCTGGTGCTGAATGTTGCTATCATGGCAATCACAGGATTTTTGGGAGTAAGTTTCATTTATCAAGGAATGCACTTTCTGTCTGAACAAGATGCCGAAGGCAAAGACATCAGGTTAAATATTTTGCGCTTTTGGTTGGGACTCTATGCGTTTGTTGGCACTCAGTTGGGATGGACGCTGAGACCATTTTTTGGCTCACCGGGACAAGCTTTTCAACTCTTCCGAGACCGAGACAGCAATTTTTATATGAGTCTGTGGCAATCAATTATGTCTCTGGGAGGATCGTAATTAATCCCAATTAAAGGAGATTTTGAAGAGTGATACAAGCGGATTTGGAACAGTTAAAAATTCCTGAGAAGGAGTTGGAGGATTTGAGCGGAATAGCTTTGAGCGACGGTTTTGCAGCGGATTTTTACCGACCTGCTGCACTCCGGGAGGGCAAAAAGCTGTTTTCTCTTTTGTTGAATGAGTTGCTGATATTTTGTGTGACATTAGTTGTTTCGTTGCCGATTGCTTTACTGGCTAATAAACATAATGTTGGTTCATTTAGCGATGCTGAGATATTTGTCAGGGTTTTACAAATAACTTTGGGTTTGTCGCTAGCGATTACTGTTGCTTGGAATATCTATAAATGGGTTAAGGCAAAGCCTCTGGCAATTCTAGCGGTTCTGCTGGATGAAGTTGAGAAATATCATGAGGTGATTCAGGCTTTAGATATTATCGATCGCCTAACGGCTGCTGGCAATTTACAAGCCAATTTAATTAACCGAGGAGATGCAATTGAGGCATTAAAAATTACTAGAGAAAGTTTAGTCTGTGCTTTAAAAACAGAAAGGATTCTCAGGGAAAATCAGCAATTTATCGGTCGCCGTTACGAGTTATTTGCTAATATTGAAAGTAATTTAGCCGCTTTGATGGCGGTGGATGTGAGCGATCGGGCGACTGAATACGGGCGGTTGCTGAATGAGGCTTTGGAAATTGGGATGAGCGTACACAAAGAAGTAAGAAAGTTGCAAAATGGAAAGTGAAGTTGAGTTGCAGGTTTGTAGTAAGGACTTTAGTCTTTAAATCTTAGCTTTTAAGGCACAGGCCAGTGTCGCAGTTGTAGGGTGCGTCAGACATCGAGCCTTTCGATTTTAACAGGTTTGGACGCTCTGACGCATCCTACGCATCTACAAACTTTTTTATCCACTTAAAGTTTTAATCATCAAAAATATCCAACTGTTCGCCTTCAGACTCTTTTTTGCCATCTTTTTTAACACCTTTCCGCAGCCCGATCGCAATTTTGCTATGTTTCTCAATCTGCTTCATCACTTGTCTCGCCCTGTCAATCACCGACGGCGGTAAACCAGCCAATCTGCCCGCTTCAATTCCGTAAGATTTGTCAGCACCTCCCGGCTGAACTTGGTGCAAAAATACGATTTGATCCGGCAATTCTTTCACTGTAACCTGATAATTTGCGACATTATCTAAAATAGAAGCTAACTCATTCAATTCGTGATAGTGAGTCGCAAAAATCGTCCGCGCCCGAATCTCAGTTGCTAAATATTCTGCCACAGACCAAGCAATCGAAAGTCCGTCAAACGTCGCCGTTCCCCTGCCAATTTCATCTAACAACACCAATGATTGCGGCGTCGCGTGATTGAGAATATTTGCAGTTTCGTTCATTTCCACCATAAACGTAGACTGACCAGTTGCCAAATCATCTACTGCGCCGACGCGGGTAAAAATCCGATCGCAAATTCCCAAACTCGCAGCTTTCGCCGGCACATAACTGCCCATCTGCGCCATTAACTGGATCAAACCCACCTGCCGCAAGTAGCAGCTTTTCCCGCTAGCATTCGGCCCGGTTAAAATAATTAAATCTGGGCGGTTTAGCGATTCTTCCCGACCCAAAAAAGCAGAATTAGGTACAAAAAATCCCGGCGGCAAAGACTTTTCAACTACAGGATGACAACCTTCAATAATTTTAATTTCCCGACTTTCTGTCATAGTTGGGCGGCAGTAATTCTGGTAAACTGCTACTTCTGCCAAACCGCACAAAACATCCGCCGCCGCCACGGCGCGGGAAACGTTGCGAATAATTTCGGCGTGTTCTCCTACCTCCGATCGCACTTTAGCAAAAATATCGTATTCCAATTGATTTAAATCTTCCCGCGCTGTCAGAATTCGCACTTCCCTTTCTTTTAATTCTTCAGTGCTATAACGTTCTTCATTGGTGAGAGTTTGTTTGCGGGTGTAGTCCCTCGGTACTTGGTCTACTTTTGATTTGGTAATGCTGATGTAATAGCCGAAAGCTTTATTGTAGCCTACTTTTAAATTAGAAATTCCGGTGCGTTTTCTCTCAGTTGCTTCTAAATTGGCAATCCATTCTTGATCGGCTGATGCAGTGTGGCGCATTTCATCTAGCATCGGATTTATTCCCGCTCGAATCAAACCTCCTTCTTTTAAATGAATCGGCGGTTCGTCAACTAAATGAGCGTGAATTTTACTTGCTAATTCTTCTAAAATTGGCGGTACATTTTGCAGCGCTTTCAAATAGGGCGAGATCCCTTGGACTGCGATCGAGGCTAATTCCGGCAGTTTTCCCAGAGAATCAGCTAAAGCGACCAAATCCCGCGCGCTAGCTGTTCCAGAACCCGCGCGGCCTGTCAGTCTTTCGATGTCGTAAATTTGGCGCAGCAACTGCTGAAAATCTTGGCGCAGACCGTTATTTTCTACTAATTCTTGGATCGTGTCGTGTCTGGCGCCAATGCCTTTAATGTTGAGCAAAGGTTGCAGCACCCAGCGGCGCAAAGCGCGGCCTCCCATTGCGGTGCTGGTTTTGTCTATAGCCCACAGCAGCGAACCATGAAAAACCCCATCTCTCACCGTTTGAGTAATTTCGAGATTGCGGCGGGTTTGGTAGTCGAGTATGAGAAAATCGGTGAGAGTGTAAGTGTGCAATCTTTGCAAAGAAACTGCTTTTTCCTTTTGAGTTTCTTCGAGATATTGCAACAAACCGCCGGCGGCGCGCACTGCGAGGGGCAAATGGCCGCATCCCATACCTTCAAGCGATCGCACTTTGAACTTTTGCAGGATTCTCTGTTTTGCTTCGGGCAAAGTAAACGGAATTTGCGATCGCAAAGAATAGCAAAACGAATTCGGCAAACAATCGGGCAAATGCTCGGATTTCTCTCCGGGCCTTAACATAGTCACCAAATCCGGCGCATTAGTCGGTACCAAGACTTCCGAAGGCTGCAAGCGCAGCAATTCTAGGGTTAATTGTTCTAAACTGTCGGCTTGGGTAGTGACGAATTCTCCCGTAGAAATATCAGTATAAGCCAATCCCCAATGTTCCCCAGCGATGACGACTGCTGCTAAAAAATTATTTTGTCTGGGTTTGAGCATTCCGTCATCAGTCAAAGTTCCAGGAGTCAGAATGCGGGTAATTTCGCGCTTGACTTGGCGGCCTTCTTTAGCAGCAATTGACGCATCTTCAACTTGGTCGCAAACTACCACAGCATAACCTTTTTCTACTAACATTGAAGTGTAGCGATCGAGGGCGTGGTGCGGCACTCCTGTCATCGGCACTCTGCCGATTTCTTTGCCGCTTTCTTTACTCGTACAAACAAGTTCTAATTCCCGCGAAATCGTAACTGCATCTTGGAAAAAACACTCAAAGAAATCTCCTACCCGAAACAATAAAAGTGCGTGGGGATACTGTTCTTTTACTTCCACATACCGCTGCATCATCGGCGTTAGCTTGGTGAATTCTAGTAGGCGGTGGTCGGCATTGCGGATGTTGGGTTGATTGGGGTCTGTTGGGGTAGATGCAGTGTAAGGCATAAAAGGCGATCGATAAATTTTAATCTTTAACAACTTTAGCGCAAGCTCGGCTTTTAACTATAACTAATGATACAATATTTGACGATTAATCCCCCTTAAGCAGGGTGCGTAATTCTCAAGATTTGGGCTGAGTGTTGACCTATACAAAAGTCACGCGCCCTGCTTAATAATCTATAAACCAGCTTTTACTTGAGAAGTTTTCGGTCGCTTTTTATCTAAAGTGAGCAAAAACATCGGTTTTAGTGAGATTAAGTGAGAACAGTTTAGTTTTTGTGAGATGAGAGCGATCGGCGATCGACAAAAACAATCTCAGCTATGTAGTTGTTAGCTGTTATAGCAGATGTTCAAGGAATAAAGAAGAAGGAAGAAGGAAGAAGGAAAAAGAAAAAAGGCTTTAGTTATCTATGAGAGAAGGAAAAAGGCTTTAGTTATCTATGAGAGAAGGAAGAAGCAATCTTCGGCAACGGTTTCAGCAATTAAGAATGTTCTAAACGTCGGGTGCGGTTGCTATAACTGTTGGGGCTTAACAGAAGAATGTGAAATCTCCCGCACTTTAGCCGGGGGATAAACTTTACATTTTTGTTATTGAAAACATCCGGAAGATAGATTTATAAATTATACCTCCGATAGAGAGAATATATATTTTATATGCTTAAGATTAGCAACATCCAAGCGAGTAATTTATCGGTTTAGTAAAGGTATGATTTAGAATCAAAAATTTGCTCGCTAGTAGTTAACTAGAGGAGAACGAAATAATGAAAGCTCTTTGCTGGCACGGAGCAAATGATGTGCGCGTTGATAATGTACCAGACCCAACAATTATCAATCCGCGCGATGCGATAGTTAAAATCACGTCTACAGCAATCTGCGGCTCAGATTTGCACCTCTACAATGGCTTCATTCCGACAATGCAATCGGGCGACATTCTGGGTCACGAATTCATGGGGGAAGTAGTCGAACTCGGCAGCCAAGTCAAGAACTTAAAAAAGGGCGATCGCGTCATCATTCCTTTTACTATTTCTTGCGGCAGTTGCTTTTTTTGCAACCGCGATTTGTGGTCGCTGTGCGACAACTCCAACCCCAATGCTGGGCTGGCTGAAAAAATGTTCGGTCATTCGCCGGCAGGACTGTTTGGCTACTCGCATTTAACGGGCGGCTATGCAGGAGGTCAAGCAGAATACGCGCGGGTTCCGTTTGCAGATGTCGGCCCTTTAAAAATTCCCGACGGACTTTCGGACGAACAAGTATTGTTCCTCACCGATATCTTTCCCACCGGTTACATGGCGGCCGAAAACTGCGACATTCAGCCGGGGGATACTGTAGCAGTTTGGGGATGCGGGCCGGTCGGACAATTTGCAATCAGAAGCGCGTTTATGCTGGGGGCCGAGCGAGTAATTGCGATCGACCGCATACCGGAACGCTTGCAAATGGCGGCCGCGGGGAAAGCTGAAATCATCAATTACGAAGAAATAGACGCCGGGGAAGCCGTCACCGAAATGACGGGGGGACGCGGACCCGACTCTTGCATCGACGCGGTAGGGATGGAAGCCCACGGCACAGGTCTCGACGCTTTGTACGACAAAGCCAAGCAAGCCGTGCGGTTGGAGAGCGATCGACCTACGGCCCTGCGACAAGTAATCCTCGCGTGTCGCAAGGGTGGCACAGTGTCAATTCCCGGCGTTTACGGCGGCTTCGTGGACAAAGTGCCATTAGGTGCAGCTTTCAACAAAGCCTTGACCATGAAAATGGGACAGACGCACGTTCAGCGCTATTTGCGGCCTTTGCTCGATCGGGTTCAAAAAGGCGAAATTGACCCATCATTCGTAATTACGCACCGAATGAAATTGGATGAAGCGCCCCACGGCTACGACATTTTCAAAAACAAAAAAGACAACTGCATCAAAATTGTCCTCAAACCCTAACTCGGATTTACCCTTCACGGAAAAACTATGCTTTTACAAGAAAAAGAATCAGGCGACTTGATAGAAATCCTGGATGTAGATGCTTTAATCAGCCCTACAAAACAAGAAGTGCCGGGAAAAAATCAAGCTGGTCAAGAAGAGCAAGAGAAAGCAACTTTTCCAAAAAGTAATTTAGTCTTTCCTTCCGGTGAAGCTCTGCCGCGCTGTTGGACTGAGGAAAATTATCAAACTCATTGATTCCACTGATTCTCCCCATCCCGCTTAACAAGGGGGGGGGACTCGAAGCTAGGGGGATGGACACAGCACATAAGTGTCCGCTAAACCCGAAAAACCGCTCTCCAATAGGGGTTAATACCCCTGGAGGAGGGCGGTTTTGACGTGTTTTTTGACACCCGGAGGATACAGCGCTGTGTTTGTTTAAATAGAATGTACGATCGCCCAAATTTAATATACTCTTTAGTTCGCGGGCGCGAGAAACCGCATTAAACTAAAGTGATAAACCTAACCGGATTTGATTGAATTTCTTTATGACTAAAAGCTGATTCCCTCCCTCACGGGCAGCGTTAAAACTAATGAAAGTTAATCAAACAACCCTGGGAGGAATTCCCCATGTTTTACCATAAGAAGCCACTACAGTATTACAAAAGACCAGAAAAGCCAGATGCCGTTTACGCCAAGAAAATACAAGAACTAATTGGCGGTACATTTGGCGAAATGACCGTGATGATGCAGTACCTATTTCAAGGTTGGAACTGCCGAGGTCCAGCCAAATATCGCGATATGTTGCTTGATGTCGGTACAGAAGAAATCGGGCATATCGAGATGCTAGCAACTATGATTGCTCACTTGTTAGATAAAGCTCCTGTATCTATGCAAGAAGACGGTTTCAAGGATGCTGTGGTGGGTGCTGTGATGGGTGGAAACAGCCCGCGAGATGCGATCGCCAGCAGCATGAATCCGCAGCACGCAATTGTATCGGGTTTGGGCGCACTTCCTAGCGACAGCGTAGGGTATCCCTGGAACGGCCGTTATATCGTTGCTAGCGGCAATCTTTTAGCAGATTTTCGCTCGAATTTGCACGCCGAATCGCAAGGAAGATTGCAGGCTGTGCGGATGTATGAAATGTCAGACGATCCGGGCGTGAAAGACACCCTGAGTTTTATGATCGCCCGCGACACGATGCACCAAAATTTGTGGCTGGCGGCGATCGAAGATTTAGAAAGTTCGGGAATGGAAACAACCCCCGTTCCGAGTTCCTTCCCGCAGGAGTTGGAAAAATCAGAATTTGCTTATCAGTTTTGGAATCATTCTGAAGGTTCCGAAAGTAGCGAGGGACGCTGGGCGAAAGGCAAATCAATGGACGGCAAAGGCGAGTTTGAATATGTAGCCAATCCCCAACCGTTAGGATCAGAACCAGTACCGCCGCCGCCCGAACCAAAATTGCACGGCACTGGCATGAAATAGCCAATCAAAAAGTTAGTAGTGGAGTTTTCTGTCCCCGATTGAGTAATTAAGTAATGAAGGACTAAAGTGCTTACTCCTAACCTAACAAAAACGAAAGTTATTACTACTAACCTTTGGTTAGTAGTAATAACTTTCCTCGCTAATGTGCCAATTAATTAGTTAAGGACTTCCGTCCTTACTACAAACCAGGTTTTGACAATAAGTCTAATAACTAACAACAAATAAGTTATGCAATTGCAAGCAGTAATTCTCGATATTGACGGTACTCTGACGCTCAGCAATGATGCCCACGCTCAAGCTTGGGTAGAGGCATTTGCCGCTTACGGCTACGAGGTGCCGTTCGATAAAATTCGCCCGCTAATTGGCATGGGAGGCGACAAAGTTATACCCAAAATGGTATCAGGGCTTTCCGACGAAGAAGGCGACGGGAAAAAGATTGCACAGCGGCGCAAAGAACTGATTATTAACCGCTTTGCTCCCGAACTTTCTCCAACCCCCGGTTCGCGCGATTTGCTGTTAAAAATGCAGAAAGAAGGATTGCGGCTAATTATTGCTACTTCAGCTACCACCGAAGAACTTTCCGGTTTGCTGAAAGCTGCACAAGTTGACGATTTATTGGATCAAGCGCAAGCGGCGACATCGAGTGATGCGGAAGCTTCTAAGCCGGAACCGGATATTGTGGAAGCTGCTTTGAGCAAATTGCAGATGGAAGCGAGTCAGACGGTGATGTTAGCTGATACTCCTTACGATATCGAAGCTGCGGGCAAGTGCGGGGTGCCAGTAATTGCTTTTCGGTGCGGAGGTTTCGATGATGCTTCGCTGGCAAATGCTGCGGCAATTTACGATCACCCTGCTGATTTGTTGGCGCATTATGACGATTCTATTTTAGGGAAAAAGGAATTAGGGCGTTGATTCATACCTGTATTCAGCAACGCCAATATTTCTTTTGAATTTCTAGCGCTTTGTCTAGCCATGTCTAGATGGGCGAATCACCTAAACTCTGTACACTAAATTATTAGTCCTTACTGCATCTCTTTCACCATACCTTTTATGTCAGATCAACCTGCTGCAGAAATCGAACTGCTCCGTGCGGCGTACGCAGCCTTTAACGCGCGAGACATTGACGCTGCCCTTGCCCTCATGACTCCGGACGTGGCTTGGCCGAAAGCGTTCAAAGGTGGTTTTGTCCGTGGGTCTGAAGAAGTTCGCGCTTACTGGATGGAGCAATGGAGCGAAATCAATCCGCACGTCGAGCCGGTTTCCTTTTACTCGGAGGAGGCCGGGCGCATTTTGGTCGATGTGCATCAGGTCGTGCGTGACTTGGCTGGAGCAGTTCTTGCCGATGAGCACGTGGGCCATCGATTCACCCTTGAATACAACTTGATTCAAGCTATGGAAGTCTGTCCACTTCCATCGTCCACCCCTAATGCCTAACCACGCGCTCCAGATAACAGGCAAAAGTAGCGGACTCCGAGGGCTTGTCGCAATTGGGAAATTTTGAATTCATAGCTGTATTCAGCAACGCCGGAATTAGTAGCGCGTTGAAGTAATACGGGCGCTAGCGGGTGGATTGCCACTATTAAGCGCGATCGCTCAGTATCCACTCTACCTGATGCGCTTCTGTGATGTCTGGAATATCCAGTCGCGCAGCTAATTTGCGAATGACTGCTTCCGGTACTGTTGCTGTGCGCGATCGATTCCGCTGCAATATTTCTTGTAGAGGTACTTCTAGATAAACAATGCGAATGCGGGCTTGATAAGCAGCAAAAAAATTAATTAATTGCTGGCGCATTTGTTTAGTGGTATTCGTGGCGTTCCACACAAAAGAGTGCCCCTCATTCATGTATTCGCGCGCTCTTTGTTTGGCGGCGGTGACCACATTTCCAGGGGTTTCGTTGGGAGGCACATTCATCTCTTTTCGCAGTGCATCCAGCGAGATTACTGGCAAATCTGGGAGATTTTTCCGAATCCAATAATCTTTACCGCTTCCTGGCAAGCCAGACATCAAAATTACTTCGCATTTAGTGTCGTCAAATGCGTCGTAATCTGGGTTTCCATTCTCTTTGCGGAAGTAGATAAATCTGCTGTGTGCGGAGGGGAATTGTCGGGGAGAATCAAAACAATTATTTTGTTGACAAAACTCCCGAAATAGTTCTATTTTATCGAGCAATTCTTGTCTGTCACTACACTGTCGGCCGCGCACGTCTGCTTCGGCTAAAAGTGCAAGGAAATCGCAGCGGACAACTTGACTGACTTTAATTACAGACTGCTGCGGGTTGGGTTTGTCGATCAGCCAGATGGGTAAACTGCCGAATTGGACGATCGCCACAACTGTTTCGCGAATGTCAAACTGCACAGGCGGCTCGAATTGGGATAAAATTTGTCTGACCATTCTCGCACCTTGGCGGGCGTGACCTTTTGAGCTAATTCTGCCGTCGGCTTCTATTTTTGTAAAGGCTGGTTTGGCGACATCGTGCAGCAAAGCGGCGGCAAAAAGTATCGATCGTTCTTTTTCGGGAAGTTCCCGCCAATTCGGGGAAGATATTAATGCTTCGCAGACCATTCTGGTATGAGTTAAAACGTCTCCTTCGGCGTGATAAATCGGGTCTTGCTTACATCCTTTTAAGTTTTGAATCCAATCGAAATGATTTTGAATGCTGTCCCAATCCAGAAACCAATGGGGCGGTTCGGGACAAAAGGGAAAAGTCCAAGTGGCCGAGGGCGATAACAGTGCATTCATAAATTCACCTGCTGGTTAACTAAAATTAAATAAATTCACATCGGGACGCAGAATATTGGGTATAATGGGGCGATTTAGCCAATGTCCTTCGGCATTTTTAATAGCCGTCAAAAAGCTAGCACGCACGTATTTGTAACGCGCCTTTACTATGCCATCTTCTTCGACTTTAAGGTACAGCCCCTCCATGAGATCGCTCTTGTCAGTCTCTTTCAAGCATCGTTCTTCATCTAATCCCAATTCCCCGCAGTACAAACGCAACCGATCCAAATGTCCCGGTTGAATAAAATTAGATTTTTCCATAAACTGCATCATGTGCTTGGGAGATTTCAGCACTCCAGAAAACAACACGGGAACGGACACTAACGGCAGTCCGCTTAACAACTTCTGGCGGGATTCTGTACTCAGAAATTGACTGGTTTCTAAGTCCAGCACGTCATATTCCATAAAATAGTGTGGCAAAAAATCATAAAAAACAGTGTGTTTGGCATACAGCCATTCGCCGTAAAGAATGTAGCGATTTCCCAGCACTTCTCCCAGGGCTCCGCTGAGACTGAAAGCCCACTGTTTGAATAAGTTAAAATGTTTTTCTCTCGGCCCGCCGGTGAGATAGTGGCCGCGACTTTGCAGCAGCATTTGTCCATCGGGTGCGAAGCTGATGCCTGTATTAGCGCCGTCTACCTTTTCTTCAATCACTGTCGGGCGATCGCTCAGGGCGCTAAATGGCACGCTGTCGAGGTCTTCATCACCCGGTTGGAAACGCGAACCTTCAATGTGATAAGTTCTAGGATATTTAACAATTTTGAGCATCAGCCCATCCATTTTAGATTTAAGATTTCAGAGGCAACCCCATCCATTTTAGATTGTAATTTTACATTTTAGACTTTAGAGGCGACCCAATCTATTTAACCATTATAATGGAATGAGCACAAAGGAGCGTGTAAGTTGAAAACTCAAAATTTCCAGAGCATATCATCAGCAATCGCTGGGGTTCTATTAGTAGGCGCGCTACTCATCGGTTTAAACTCTTTTGTCGTCATCAATCCAGGCGAAGCAGGGGTAGTCAGTGTTTTAGGAAAAGCCCGAGATGGAGCATTGTTAGAGGGGTTTCACCTCAGACCCCCGCTAATATCCAAGGTAGATGTGTACGATGTAACAGTGCAAAAATTTGAAGTTCCCGCCCAGAGTGCTACTAAAGACCTTCAGGATTTAAATGCTAGTTTTGCGATCAACTTTCGCCTCGATCCTGAGAGAATAGTTGATGTCCGAAGGACTCAAGGCACTTTGGAGAATATAGTCTCAAAAATTATTGCTCCTCAGACGCAAGAAGCATTTAAAACAGCGGCGGCACTGAGAACCGCCGAACAATCTATTACTCAAAGAAGTGAACTGAAGCGAGACTTTGATACTGCGCTGAAGGAAAGGCTATCAAAGTATGATGTAATCGTACTCGATACGAGCGTTGTTAACATTCGATTCTCGACAGATTTTGCGAAAGCGGTTGAGGAGAAACAGGTTGCTGAACAGCGGGCGCAAAGGGCTGTTTATGTGGCTCAGGAAGCAGAACAACAAGCTCAAGCTGACATTAACCGCGCTCAAGGTAGGGCGGAAGCTCAAAGACTTTTGGCTGAAACTTTGAAGGCTCAAGGCGGCAATTTAGTGCTGCAAAAAGAGGCGATCGAAGCTTGGAGAAGCGGGGGGGCTCAGATGCCAAAAGTGCTGGTTATGGGCGCAGGTTCGAGTCGGGTTCCTTTCATTTTTAATATGAGCGATATTCAGGAAGAACCCGATCGCCCGCAAGTGACCAACGATTAAAATATGACTGAGGGTAACAAACCCGGTGTCTCCGAAAATATGGGCTTTGCTAACCAGAAATCTCGCAATAAACCGGGTTTCCTCAGAAAACACACATAAGTCTTATGAGAGTTGTCGGAATATGCTACACTTCTGAAAGCCACAATATAACGACAGTTTGAATCTGTCGCTATAAAAGCGAAGTCCGCAATTAACACGCAGGCAACACACTCATTTTAGGAAGCAAGGAAAAATCATGACCCGCGCTATTATGGAAACCGACAAAGGCACAATCAATTTGGAATTGTTCGATGCGGATGCGCCTAACACAGTGAAGAATTTTGTTGACTTGGCGGAAAAAGGTTTTTACGATGGATTGGCTTTTCACCGAGTCATTCCTAACTTTATGATTCAAGGTGGCTGTCCAAAAGGCAATGGAACGGGCGGCCCCGGCTACAAAATCAAGTGTGAAATCAACTCCAACAAACATTTGGCAGGAACTTTATCGATGGCTCACGCAGGTAAAGATACGGGTGGTAGCCAATTCTTTATTTGCCATTCTCCCCAGTCTCATCTAGATGGAGTGCACACAACTTTTGGCAAAACTGAGGATATGTCTGTCGTCAATGCTATCCGCCAAGGTGACAAGATTATTTCGCTCAAAATTGAGCATTAATTTCCTCTAATTAGTGGCGTTTGCAATAAGGAATTTAGTCCTTATTGCAAACAAAACTTGTGAAAGTTAAGAGTTTTAAAATATACAATTTATGACCAATGATTTCTTGATGGTACAAGCCCCCTGATTTATCCGTGGAATCAATCCAAAATCCAAAATCCTTGCATCCTCAAGCCCCCGGATTTATCCGTGGTGTCAATCTAAAATCTAAAATCTAAAATCTAAAATCGAATGACTGTTATCAATGATTCTGCTGTGGTGGCTGAGTTAACTGAACTATATTTAAAATACGAAAAAGCTCTTTGTACGAATGATATTGAAACTCTCGATAATTTGTTCTGGGATGCGCCGGAAGTCGTGCGGTTTGGGGTGACGGAGAACCTGTACGGGAGCGATGAGGTGAGGGCTTTTCGCAAGGGACGATCGCCTGTAAATGTCGATCGAGAAATGTTCAACCTCAAAGTCGTGACTTTCGATGCAGACACGGCGGCTGTGACGCTGGAATTTCGCCGTGTAATGGATGGAGTGGTGCGGCTGGGGCGGCAAAGTCAGATGTGGCGCAAGTTTCCTCAAGGGTGGAAGATTGTTTCCGCTCACGTTTCTTTTTTGCCGATGGAGGGATGAGCGGTGACATACCTCGGATCAAGGTGAAATAATTTCCCCAGTCGGTAGTTGAATTTGATTATTGTTGAGCCATTTAATTCCGCAGATATTCTTTTTTTCCTTTAGTATTAGTGCCTCTGCTTTGTTACCTGTATTCTTCATAGGCAAAGGTGGCACATTAGGTTCGTTTTCATGTTCATTTACTCTAAAATAAAGCTCTTGCCCGTCATAAGAGTAAATTTTTTTTTCAATAAAAGGGACTAACTTGTATCTTAACCTGATGCCACATGACCCTGTGGTATCATCGCGATCGTTTAACATTAAATCTCCGTTGTAGTAGCAATAAATAGATTTTAATTGATTGGGTGATTGTACAACTTGTACAATGTCTCCTCTTCCTCCAACAATAACTATACCAATCACATATTCGGGTAATTTACCCAAATCATAAAGTAGGGTGCAGGTAGAAATAATTAAGGAAAAAGCGACTATTTTTACAGTTAACTTGTCGGAATTTTGTACTAATATTTCTGGGTCTAAAAATACATAGAAAACATATATTAACAACACAAATATACCAAATAATCCCGCCCACACGTCAAGCTCCACACCTGCTAAAGAATAGGAACAGAGTACGATAATTAAATTTAATATATTAAAAAATATCGCACCCCACACTATAAATTTTGATTTCATATTTTGAGAGGCTGTAAATTAAAATGATTCTAAAGCGGTATCCAAAAGCTCAATTTAACTATAGCCGGAGCAATTCTACCATAGCTGCACGTCTTTCTTGGTTATCCACTTTTGCAGTAGCTTGGTCATTACCGCAATTTTCCCGCTCCTCTCCCCTAATACAGTTCATATTTGAGTAAAGTACACGGAATCGAGCCATTAAAAACCGGAATCCGCCGCGATGTCCTGAGTCCAACCTTTTTACCCAACTCCTTATTTCCTGTTAAAATAAAGGCATTCCAACCTTTAAAACGATTCTTGAAAATATCCCCCAACATCTTGTACAAATCTCCCAATTCGCTAGCATCTCCCAGGCGCTCTCCGTAGGGAGGATTGCAAATCAAAACGCCTCTGTCTGCGGGTGCTTCCAACTGAGATAACTCGGTTTGAGCAAACTGAATCTTACCAGAAATACCAGCTTGCTGCGCGTTCGTGCGAGCTTGAGTTAACATATCGGAATCGCGATCGCACCCTGCAATCACCTCTTTAAGTTCCGGCAATTCGCTGTTTTCAGCTTCTGCCCACAATTTATCCCACAAAGGTTCGTCAAAATCCCGCCAAGTCATAAATCCAAACTTTTCTCGGAACAATCCCGGTGCAATATTCAATCCCTTTAAAGTCGCTTCCAAAGGCAAAGTCCCAGAACCGCACATCGGGTCTAAAAACGGCAAATCTGGCGTCCATTCTGCCATCTCCAACAAAGCCGCAGCTAGGGTTTCTTTCAGGGGAGCAAGCCCCATCGCCGGTCGATATCCCCGGCGGTGTAAACTGCCGCCCGAACTGTCTAAACTTAAAATAGCTCTATCTTGATGAATGTGAATGTTAATTAGCAAATCGGGATGCTCTACATCGACATTAGAACGCTTGTTAAATTGAAGGCGCTGTTGGTCGGCGATCGCATTTTTGACCTGCAAAGCTGTAAAGTGAGTGTGGTTCAAATTTTCGTTGCCACCCGTGCAGTTTACTGCTAAAGTATTGTCTGGATATAAGTATTCGTCCCAAGGGATTTTCTGCACTTCGCGGTAGAGCATATCCGAGTTGTAACACCGGAATTCGGCGATCGGCATTAGCACTCGAAAAATTGTTCTCGACCACAGATTGACGCGGTACAATAAAGCGCGATCGCCCGCAAAGTAAACCCCAGTAAAATCTGGCTTGACATCCTGGGCCCCTAAACGTTCTAATTCTTGGGCGGCAATAGTTTCTAAACCGCGCGCAACTGTAGCAAAATATTGATTCATTGATAATGGGTAATTAGGAACAGGGAATTGGTTTTTCTCGATCGCCCTAAATTATATCAAATCCGGTACCATCAGAATTGTAAAATCGAGTCAACAGTCAACAATCACCGACGGTACAACCAAAATTGATAGAATTCATCTGCGTTAATCTGTGTTGCATCTGCCATCATCTGCGGTTAAAAAAAGATAATTTATAGAACCGCAGATGACAATAGATTGACGCGGATTTACGCAGATCAAGAGAAGAGAGAGATGAAGAATTCCGACTCCTGGGGGTGAGTTTCCGCGCACCTCACCCTTGCAAGTCACAAACTGTCAGTAATACTCGTGAAATTAAAAGCTTTCACGCGCACTCCGGGCAGGACACTACCGGCGTAACGCTTCACCGCACTAACTGCATCCACATCGCGCAACATATCAGGTAAAACTTGATTGAAACGCAGGTTTTTAATCGGGTAAGGAATTTTGCCATCCTCAATCCAAAAAGTACCGTCGCGAGTCATTCCCGTTACTTCCAATGTTTTCGGATTAACGTAGCGCACGTACCAAGCTCGACTGACAAAAATTCCTCGCTCGGTTTGAGCAATTAAATCTGCTAAACTTTGGTCGGAACCTGTCATCACGATCGGGTAATAAGCACCTTTTGCCTCTTTGCCTTTTTGTGCGGCCCAGTAGCGGGAATAAGACAAACTTTGAGGGACGCCATCTTTGATGATTTCCAAATAGTTATTGCTCAATCCGTCGCCGAAAAAAGTATTCGATCGCAGCAAAGGATGAGCCGGATCGCGCTGCACTTGCACTAACGGGCTAAAAAGTTGTTCCCCCGCGCGGTTTCCCGCTGGTTTTCCCTCTGCATCGGCGATCGACATAAACGATCGCCCCTCATCCGCCGCCCTCGCATCCAGCCCCCAAATCACCCACGGTAGCAAGCCCCCAAAAGCAGCGCCGTCAAAGATTACCGGATAAACGCCGGGAGTGATGGGGCGCGGGTTGCGGGATGCCATCGCCCGATCGAGCACTTGTTCTGCTAATTCGGCGATGGGCAATTCGTTGATACTCCAAGCAGTGCTCTGAGCCCAACTAGAACCGTCTTCAACGCGAGCCGTAAAGCTGAAATCAGCCTCTGTAGACTGATTGCAGGCGCGGAGTCCGGTTGACGAGGCGATCGCGTACAGCCACGCATCAGCGCTCAAAGTGCCCGAACCATGAGCGCCCCCCTGTCCGGCAATAGCGCAAGCTTGCTGCACCATTTCTGCCCGCGCTAGAGGCGATACAGTTGCCGTTGCTGCGTCGAATGCGGGCGATCGCAAATCGTAGGTTTGAGGCGGCAGCAGCGGCATCCATTCGGGGTCTGCCGGCGCAATTCGGGCCAATTCTTCCGATCGCTTGACTGCAGAGGCGATCGCATCTTCATCAAATTCTGTAACAGCAGCAGAGGCGCTTTTGTTACCGAAATAGCTAGTAATGCTCAGGCTAAATACAGTTTTGCTGATATTTTGGCTGATTTGATTTTCCGAGAATCTCGAAAGAGATTCCTCGCCTGTAGAGAGACTGACAAACACTTCCTCTGCTTTGGATAGTTTGACTGCTTTTTCTACTACAGATAAGGCTTGGTCTTCACTTAAACTTGCGGGCGATGTTGTTACAATCATGATTGGTAATTAGGCATTGCGAATTGGGCATTGCGAATTGGGCATTGCGAATTGGGCATTGCAAATTGGACATTGGGAATTGGGCATTGTTAGCAATTAACTAATAACTAAGAACCGATGCTCCATGCCCCATGCCCCATGCCCTATTACCCAATTTGAATATCCCTCACTCGCACCGGCACACAAGCATGAGTCATTTGAGCAACCTGCATCGGCTCGCCCTTTCCGCATATATGAGTACCGCATTGAACCAGCTCCGAAGCTGGCCCAATCGCATCTATTTGATTCCAGAAATCAGTAGTCATCGCCTGATAAGTTACATCCTTCAACATACCGACAACTTTACCTTTTTCCACTTTCCAAAAAGCATCGCCGCCGAATTGAAAATTGCGTCGCTGCTGGTCGATGGAATAACTACCCATACCGTCGATTAAAATGCCGTCTTCCGTATCCGCAATCATCTCTGCCAAAGTAGCAGTATGGCTGCCGCCATCCGGGCCCGGCTCCAATCCCAAATTGGGAATTCTCACCATCGGCACGCTCGACCAACTGTCAGCGTAAGCAGAACCATTGCTGCTACCGCGTCCGAGGCGATAAGCCGTCTCTCTGTCAGTGAGATAATCAACTAAAATTCCATCCTTGACAACGTACCACTCTTGTGATTTTACGCCCTCATCATCGTAACCCATTGTACCGCGGCCACCCGGTTGAGTGCGATCGCACTTAAAATTCACCCAAGGTGCAGCGTATTGCAGTTTATTTAACTTATCAGTAGTAGCAAAGCTAGTGCCAGCAAAATTAGATTCGTAGCCGTAAACCCGGTCTAATTCAGTTGGATGACCTACAGATTCGTGGATTGTCAAAAACAAATTTGTCGGCTTAAGAATCAGGGATTTGCAAATACCTGCCGGGATTTTGGGAGCGCGCACTTTCTCAATAGCTTCGGCGGCCACTCTTTCCACTTGACTCAACAAATCATCGGGATTAATATGTTCGTAACCGATATTAAGTGGCGGGCGTTCGTAACTGCGGCTTTGGGCATCGCCACCCGCAATTGCCGTACAGCTAAAACCCGGATAGCTGCGGTAGATTGTTTGTTCGATTAGCGAGCCTTCTGTGGAAGCAAAAACCTTGTCTTCGCGGCTTGACTGCAAAAAAGAAGAAGCTTTTTTGATGCCTTGTGCGCCGTGTGCTAGCAGCTTCTCGTTGATAGTTAGCAGCAGTTCAGCTTTGTCAGCAACCGGTACAGAAAAAGGGTCAATGGCGATCGGAGTTACATAGGTATCGACATATTTTTCGACTGGTACTAACCGCACCGGTTCCTTCTGAGTTAAGCGGCTGCCTTTAGCGATTTCTACAGCCAAAGCGACTATTCTTGCAACCTCTGCAGGTGTTTTGCTGTGACTGGCGGCAAACCCCCAAGCGCCGTCTAGAAGCACTCGCACGCCAAAACCGGAACTTACATTATCTGACAGTTGACTTAAAGATCGATCGCGCGCGTAAAGATTCTGCCTTCGGTAACTGCAAAAACGCACATCACCGTACTCGCAACCTGTTTTCCGAATCAAATCTACAGCCAAATTTGCTAACTCGTTAGCAGAGATTTTTGCAGTTAATTGCACCATAGTTATTCGTCATTCGTCGTTAGTTGTCAATTATTATAGCGCTTTTCAATTTTTTGAACGAACCGCGAACATCACGAAGGAAGAACAGCATCTTCTTCTTTCTCCTCATTCGTGTCCTTCGTGCCTTCGCGGTTCATTTAATCTGATATCTTGCGCCATTATCCATAGCTCTTTTATGGGCGGGCAGGATGCCCACCCCACAATAACTTTACTGTTTGTGGAACAGGCATCTTGCCTGTTAAGCGAGAATGGTGCAAAATCTCATTTTATTTCTACTCCAGTTCCTGCAAAACCCCTGTCAAAATTTCCACAATGCGATCGATATGTTCCTTCTCAATAATCAGCGGTGGCGACAAAGCAATAATATCACCAGTTGTACGAATCAACAGCCCTTTTTCATAGCACTGCAAGAAACAATCAAAAGCCCGTTTCCCCGGCTTCCCAGCAATAGATTCCAACTCAATACCCGCCACCAGTCCCAGATTCCGAACATCAATTACGTGCCGCACCCCCTTCAAAGAATGCACCGCATTTTCCCAATAACCAGCCATCTTATCAGCTCGCTCAAACAGCCTTTCTTCCTCATAAATATCCAGCGTCGCCAGAGCAGCCGCACAAGCCAGAGGATGACCAGAATAAGTATAACCGTGAAAAAGCTCGATCGCATTTTCAGGAGCATTCATAAAAGCATCATAAATGCCTTGTTTTACAAACACCGCCCCCATCGGCACTGTACCGTTAGTTATACCTTTCGCCGCCGTCACAATATCGGGAACCACCCCAAAATATTCCGTTGCAAAACTAGAACCTAAACGCCCGAATCCGGTAATTACCTCATCAAAAATCAGCAGAATTCCGTACTTGTCGCAAATCGCCCGCAGCCTCTCCAAATAACCTTTCGGCGGAATCAAAACCCCCGTAGAACCCGCCACCGGTTCCACAATTACCGCTGCAATATTAGACGCATCGTGCAAAGCGACAATCCGCTCCAATTCATCGGCAAAATGCGCTCCCCATTCCGGTTGTTGGCGGCTGAAAGCATTGTGTTCGAGATTGTGAGTGTGAGGCAAATGATCGACTCCCGTCAGCAAACTGCCAAAAAACTTGCGGTTTGTACCTATACCGCCGACAGAAATTCCCCCAAAACCAACGCCGTGATAGCCGCGTTCCCTACCGATTAATCGTTGGCGAGTTCCTTCACCTTTCACTCGGTGATAAGCGATCGCAATTTTCAAAGCAGTTTCTACAGATTCCGACCCCGAATTAGTAAAGAAAACGCGATCGAAATTGCCCGGAATCATCTTTACCAAACGTTCCGCCAATTCAAAAGCCCCCGGATGTCCCATCTGAAAAGCCGGAGAGTAATCCAAACGCAAAACCTGCTGTTTAACTGCTTCGGCAATTGTCTCGCGGGCGTGTCCTGCATTCACGCACCACAGCCCCGCAGTACCATCTAAAATTGAGCGGTTATCATCGCTTGTAAAGTGCATATCTTTTGCCGAAACCAATATTCGCGGATTCGCTTTAAACTGTCGGTTGGCAGTGAAGGGCATCCAGTAAGCGTCCATATTTGTCATGTTTTTTTATCCTTTTATATTGATACTTCTGCATCCAAACTATAGCTTGTGGCTGAGTATCGCTCGCCAGACGCTTATTATAATTTTACAAATATCTTTTTTAAACGAACCGCGAAGACGCAAAGAGCGAGAAGGAAAAGAAGAAAGAGGTTTTTGTCATTTCCAAGTAGAGTTTTTACCGGAAAACATCTCCCTATCTTCCTCTTTCTCTTGCTCCGCGATGAAAGCGGTTAATTAAATAGATATTCTTTAATTAACGATCGCCTCCACAGACTCATGCTGCAACAAACCAGTTAGCATTTTCACAGGCCGCTCCCCGTATGGCCACGCGAAAGCATGGCGGAAAGCGGCCTCTTGACACGCTTGCAACTGCCGAAAATCAATGATATCCAAAGTTAACAAATTCTCGTACTCGAAAGGCAATCGCACGTTGTGTAATCCCGCGTTGTCGGTGCAAATGGCAATATCGACACCAGCTTCAAAACATCGATCGAACACAACCTTCAATTCGCGCATATCCTGCAACGTCCCCGTTTTGAGATAGGTAGTCGGGCAAACTTCCAAGCATTGACCCCTGCGCGCGACTTCTGCTAGCAATTCGGGATACTTTAACGGAATTTGAATCCCGTGACCGATACGCATCAGATAAGGCAAAAGTTCGGGATAACAGCCAGAGGTAGTTTCGTAGAGGTGGCCGGTAGTTTTGATGCCGATCGACCTCGCGTACTGGTACAATCCGACAAACTCCTCCAAACGCTCGCCAATACAAGCATCGCCGCCAGCTATATCGATCGCGCAAACATATTCTCCCATTTGCGCCGCCAAATCTACGATCGCCCGATTCACCTCATAGGGTAAACGCGAGTGCATACACAAAATTTGGCTGGTAACAATCGGACAATCGCTAATTTGACTTGCCTTGCCCACAACCTGTACAATTTCTGCCATTAAATCAATGCGTTCTGACTGATCCAAATGTTCAGGAGTCCGCAAATAAGGCGTATAGCGCAACTCCAAATAAGCCAGATTTTCAAACACGTAAGCGCCCCGCATCAACCGATAGATGAAATAAGGCAAAGTCTCAACAGTTTGAACGCTTTCTACCAGCGTGTGCAGTTCCAAATACTCATTCAGAGTATTGCGCGGACGAGTGTAAAAATCCTCAAACTCCGAGTATTCTTGAAATCGATTAACCATCTCAGCATTGTGGCGATCGAAATACCGCCACAGCACCCTAGGAACGACAGAACCACCCAGATGGCGGTGCAACTCAGCGTGTAAAGTCATGGCAACAAAGCCTCTATTTTCTCAATGTTAACAAAAATTAATTTGGCCGAAAACAATGGGGTCTGTTGCCCCCGGACTCGTCTGTGGATCGGCTCACACTCATTTGCGTATCCGATCGACCTGTGAACCGATGTATCCGTGGCGTAGCCTCTAAAATCTCAAATCCAAAATCTAAAATCTAAAATTGATTGACATTTAGGACGCATTCATAGATAATCGGAGATTGTGTCAACCTGAACTGAACGCGAGAAACCCTTGGCTAACGTAGTTGTGATCGGCGCCCAGTGGGGCGATGAAGGAAAAGGCAAAATTACCGATTTGCTCAGCAAATCCGCAGATATCGTTGTCCGCTACCAAGGGGGCGTCAACGCCGGTCACACCGTGGTAGTAAACGGTCAGACTTTCAAACTGCACTTAATTCCGTCTGGGATTCTCTACCCTGATAAAGAGTGTATTATCGGCTGTGGCACCGTCATCGACCCTAAAGTTTTAATTGCAGAGTTAGATCAGCTAGAGGCACTGAATATTTCGACAGCCTCGCTGATGATTTCGGAGACGGCTCACGTCACGATGCCCTATCATCGATTAATTGATGTAGCATCGGAAACGCAGCGGGGAAATTATAAAATCGGGACGACGGGACGCGGCATTGGCCCTACTTACGCCGACAAGTCGGAACGTACCGGCATTCGGATGCTCGATTTAATGGACTTGGAAGGGTTGCAAGAACAATTGGAATGGACGATTAATTGTAAAAATGTCCTTCTAGAAAAACTCTACAATTTGCCGCCTTTAAATCCGCAAGACGTAATTGATGAATATCGAGTTTATGCCGAACGTTTGCGACCGCACGTAGTAGATAGTTCCCTGAAGATTTATGAGGGAATTCACAAGCGGAAAAATATTCTGTTTGAAGGCGCGCAAGGCACTTTATTAGACTTAGATCACGGTACTTATCCTTACGTTACTTCGAGCAATCCCATCGCTGGTGGGGCTTGTGTGGGAACCGGAGTCGGTCCAACAGCGATCGATCGCGTAATTGGCGTAGCAAAAGCTTATACAACCCGCGTCGGAGAAGGCCCCTTCCCTACCGAAATGGTAGATGGAATAGGAGCAGTTTTGGGCGAGAGAGGTGCAGAATTCGGCACGACAACCGGCAGGAAACGCCGCTGCGGTTGGTTCGACGCGGTAATCGGCCGCTACGCCGTCCGCATCAACGGCCTTGACTGTCTGGCAATTACCAAACTAGATGTTTTGGATGAATTAGAAGAAATAAAAGTTTGCGTTGCTTACGAAATTGACGGCGAAAAATGTGTTGATTTCCCGAAAAGTTCCCGGATATTTGCTCGGTGTCAACCTATTTACGAAACCCTTCCAGGTTGGAAACAGTCTACGGAAGAGTGCCGGAATTTGGAAGATTTGCCGCAGCAAGCTTTGGATTATCTGAAGTTTTTGGCAGACTTGATGGAAGTGCCGATCGCGATCGTTTCTCTCGGTGCGAGCCGCGACCAAACTATTATTGTAGAAGACCCGATTCACGGCCCGAAACGCGCTTTGCTTTCAGCAGACGGTACGCCAGCCTAACCATTTTAGATTGGGAAAGAGTGATGGGGAGATTGGAAAAGTTGGAGAGACCGAGATTCGGAGAATAGCCAAATTCCCACTTTCCAATTCCCAATTTTTATCAAATAGTCAGCGAATTTAATTAAGTTCGATCGCTGTAGCATAAATTTGATAAAATGTGAAAACAATCAACAGAAAGTCATAAAATGGAACTCGCAGTAGAATGTCAAAAGCGGGCAGAAGGCAGCAAACCTAACGCCCTCCGCCGCTCTGGATTGATTCCCGCCGTCCTCTACGGCCACAAAGGCTCTGAATCCATTTCCCTTACCATCAAAGCCAAAACAGTTGAACACCTGCTCAAAAAGCACGTAGTCAACAATACCCTAATTGACCTCACCATTCCCGACCTCTCTTGGAGCGGAAAAACCTTGCTGCGGGAAGTTCAAGTTCATCCTTGGAAAGGCTATCCTTACCACCTGAGCTTTTTCTCCGTGGCAACTCAAGACAGTCTGGAAGTTGAAGTGTCGCTGAATTTTGTCGGCGAAGCTGTGGGGGTCAAGTTAGAAGGCGGCATCTTGGATACCGTGCTGACGCAACTAGCAGTTAAGTGCAAACCTGACAGCATTCCTGAAGGAATTGATGTAGATATTTCTAATTTAAAGGTTGGGGATGCGCTGCACATTCACGAATTAGTTTTGCCTGCGGGAGTGGTAGCTCTCGGCGAACCAGATCAGGTGGTTGTTACCGTGCTGGGAATTCAAGCAGGTTCTGAAGCAGAAGACGCAGAAGCAGACGCAGACGCAGCAGCTTGATGAGTAATTCCTAATAGTTGTTAACTAACTAATGGTTGAAGAAAAAGGGCGATCGCTTTCTCGCAAAAAAGCGATCGTTTTTTGCTAAAAAGGCTATTCTCGTTTGGGTTCGATCGCACATCTGGCACCGTTTGTAAGATTTTTTTAGGCGGGTTCCCTTGCCCAGTCCACAACAAAGCATCCCACAAGCAAGAACCTGCCGTGTTTACTTTCCTTTACAAAACGGGCGATCGACCAGAAGCTACAAGAGTCGGGACGGGCGCGCAAATCAGCCAGAAACCGGGCTGATTCTTACATATTTAGCCGTAAAATCAAAAAAATCAGCCGAGAATCCCGGTTCCTCGCCAGCAGCGGGAATCAAAAAAATTAAGAATTAGGGGAACAAGCCCGCTACTCTTAGTGTCAAACGCGAGTATAATTGTGAAACGTTTAGACTACCTTATTTAATTCCTGCCTCTGGAGCCGCCGCCCATATGCCATCAACAGTGAATACAGAATCAACAGCGGTTCAATTTAACCAACAGGGAGAAACATACTTATCCCAAGGAAAAATAGAAGAAGCGATCGCCTCCTGCGAGCAAGCTTTGAAGATTCACCCCAATTTTGCACCGGCTTACAAGACTTTGGGCAACGCGCTGCAAGCTCAAGGCAGGATGGAAGAGGCGCGACACTGGTACGCTAAAGCGATTGAAATAGAACCGAATTTTGCGGAAGTATATGCGAATTTGGGCAGCCTGGGCGCGCAGCAGCAAAAATGGCAGGAGGCGATCGGATTTTATCAAAAGGCGATCGCGATTAAGCCGAATTTCGCGGGCGTGTACCGGAATTTAGCAAAAGTATTCGGACAAATTAGCAAACCGGAAGAAGCGCAGCAGTGCTGGTATCAAGCATTTAGTTTGGAACCGGAAAAAGTAGCGCCTGGGGAACACTTGAATATGGGCGACGCTTTTTTTCGGCAGGAAAAATACCCCGAAGCGATCGCTTGTTACGATCGCGCCATAAAATTAAATCCTAATGTGGCGACTGCTTACCAAAATTTGGGCGAAGCGCTAAAAAAACAAGGCAAGTTAGAGGAAGCGACAGCATATTATCGCAAAGCTATTGAACTGAACGCAGCTAATGCGAGAAACGGCAGCGAGGGACAGGAAACTTTGGCGGGTGCAACTGCGACAAACGGTGCAGTTAAGCAGCAGCCCGCAGCAACCCCAGTGCAGCAGGCAGTTAAGCCGCCAGTGCAGCAGGCTGTTAAGCCGCCAGTGCAGCAGGCTGTTAATTCTACAATTAATATAGAAGATCCAGAAGCATACAAAATATTGGCAGAAGGCTATTTTGCTCAGGGCAAATTAGAACAGGCGATCGCAGCTTGTAAGAAGGCACTGCAAATTAAGCCGGAAGCGCCGCTTTACAAAATGCTGGGCAACGCGCTGCAAGCTGGCGGCAAAATTGATGAAGCTAAAAGTTGCTATGTCAAAGCAATAGAAATTAACCCAAATTTTGCCGAAGCTTACGCTAATTACGGCAGCATTTGCGGGCAGCAGGAACAGTGGCAGCAAGCGGTTTCAGCTTACGAAAAGGCGATTGCCCTGAAGCCGGATTTTGCGGGTGCTTTTCGCAATTTTGCGAAACTGTTAAGTCAGTTAGGCAAGTCGGAGGAGGCGGCTGAGGCTTGGTATCGAGCATTTGCGATCGACCCCAAGTCGGGCACCGCTGAGGAACACGAGAGTTTAGCCAAAACTTTGATCGAGCAAGGTAAGGTAAATCAAGGTATTGACTGTTACCGGCGCGCGGTTGAGTTGAACCCAAATGCTGGCGCAGCTTATCACGAATTGGGCGAAATTCTTAAGGGTCAAGAACAGTGGGAAGCGGCGGTAGAAGCTTACACTAATGCCATTAGAAACAATCCTAATCTTTCTTGGTCGCACAACAATTTAGCTGAGTCGCTGGTTAAGTTGGAACGGTGGGAGGAAGCTGTAAATGCTTACCGCAAGGCGATCGAATTAAATCCAGATTTTAGCTGGTCTCACAACAATTTAGCAGACGTGCTGCTGAAGTTGGAACGGTGGGAAGAAGCTGTAGAGGCTTACAGCAAAGCAACAGAATTAAATCCAGATTTCAGTTGGTCGCACAACTATTTAGCAGACGCACTGATTAAACTGGAACGGTGGGAGGAGGCAATTTCGGCTTACCAAAGGTCGATCGAACTCAATCCTGACCATTTTTGGGCGCACAACAATTTAGCAGAAGCGCTGGTGAATTTGGAACGTTGGGATGAGGCAGTTGTTGCGTACCGGCGTGCTAACGAAGTTAATCCGAATTTCTTCTGGTCGCAGAGCAAGTTGGGCGACGTGCTGCTAGAAATGGAAAGGTGGGAGGAGGCGATCGATGTTTACCGACGCGCGGCCGATTTGAATCCTGATTTTCCGTGGACTTATTACAACATGGCAACGGCTTTTGAGAAGCTGGAACGGTGGGATGAGTCGATCGCCGCTTACCGCCGCGCTGCGGAAATTCAGGCGGATTTGCCGTGGCTTTCGCAAAAGTTGGCTGATGCTTTGAGGATGCGATCGCAGTGGGATTTGAAGGAGGCGATGCGTTTGTACCGGCGGGCGATTCAGGAGAATCGTGATGACGTGCAGTTGTATCACAAGGCGCTGGAGATTGCGCCGAATGATGCTGACCTTTATGTTGAGTTGGCTAATGCTTTGGTGCGGCACAGTTGGCCGGATGGGGCGATCGTCTTTTATCAGATGGCGTTGCAGGTAAATCCCGAATGTGGTGAGGCGCACTTGCAGTTGGGGTTGCTTTTCGGGCAAAAGAATGATATGGAGCGGGCGATCGCTTGTTACCGCCACGCTATTGAGGTTCAACCAAATGAGTATAAACCTTACCAATTGTTAGGCGATGCTTTGAGTGCAAAAGGTCAGCGGGAGGAAGCAATGAACTGTTACCGCCGCGCGATCGAGTTAAAACCTGACGATCCGTATATCCATAACAATTTAGGGGATATGCTGCGACATCAAGGAGATTTGGAGGGGGCGATCGCTTGTTACCGCCGCGCGATCGAACTGAAACCAGATTTCTCATGGTTCCACTATAATTTAGGGGAAGTATTGACTAAGAAAGGGCAAATAGATGAGGCTAGTTCTTGTTACCGTCACGCCTTAGAGCTAGAACCCAAGATTTTCTAATTTAGACTGCGAGGTGGTATACATTTCGCAGTCTAATGTCGGATAATCAATATTATTACCCTACCAAACTCAATCGAATTTAGAGAAACCAAAATGACACCGGAAGAAGCTCAGCGTCTAGAATCAAATATCCAAAAGACTTTATCTATTCATGCTAAAAGCGATAAGAGTTATCTCTGGATGGCCTATTGGGTAATCTTTGAGCGGGAAGCTGACCCTGATGGATTAGAAGGTTGGTTGGATGAAATTAGTGCAGGTGTGTCTAGAGCTGCTGTCATCCAAAAAATGATTGAATCAAATGAATTTCAAGAACGCCTTCTAGGTGTAGGAGGCGAAAACCCACTTAGTAAACTTCACAGTGCCAGAATGGAAATGGTTAGAACACTGCTTCCACCTGCTAAAGTTATTTTAGACATGGGAGGTTATTCTGGCTCCGATGAAAGAGGTGCTTTGTTACAGTTGGGCTATCCTTATCTACCGGAAAAGCTCTACATTTTAGATTTTCATCCCGACCAAATGATGTTTCCTGGTCCCGAATGGTCGCAACAGGTTAATTACCAAGGCTGTGAGATTGAATATGTCTATGGAAGCATGGCAGACTTAACCTGCTTTCAGAAAAATTACTTTGATCTAATTTGGTCAGGAGAGTCAATAGAACACGTTACTGTAGAGGAGGCTGAAAAGGTTCTTTCAGAAGCCTACAAGTTATTGAAACCAGGGGGAATATTGGCACTAGATACCCCAAACAGGCGAGCTACAAAGGTACATAGTCCTGATAGTTACATCCATGCCGAACACAAAATAGAATATTATTACGAAGATTTGTGCAATCTTATAGAGAAGCACAACTTTAAAATCCTTCAGACTAAGGGACTTATCGATCTTTCAACATCGATCGCTACATCAAGTATGGAGAATTTCTATCATGAGTTCGTTCACGGCGAACTCATCAATGATAATCCAGATAATTCTTATTGTTTCTACATTTGCTGTATGCGAGGGGAAGATTTGTAGGCTAAATTTATCATCAGAAGACCCACAATAAATAATCCCTGATGCCAGACAGTTGCTAATATCAAAATTGAAGCCTTGCTCTGTCTAGTTCTCTCTGAGATTGCAGCGCCGCTTGCTTCCACGCTTGAGCTTGCGATTCAACCAACTTTTTCTCTTCTATTGTCCTCATAATATATTCAAGGCGATGTCTAATTTTTTGACCAATAACCTCTGGATTGAATAAAGACCTAATCTCCTTAGCTGCTCTCGCTCCTACTTGCTGTGCTTGCGGATAATTTTCAAACACATACTGCATGAGCGAAGCTGTATGATCGATATCCGGCTCGGCCCAGATACTACCTTTTGGGTAAAGTCCATAAGCTTCAGTCGTTGCCACTAAATCGTATTTCACCAAAAAACTATTGCCGACATTCATAAAATCGGTATTGGATGAATAAGCGGTAGCTATGACTGGCTTGCCGTAATACATTGCCTCCGCCATAGTCAGACCAAAACCCTCAGCCCGATGTAGCGATACATAGCAGTTACAATTATCTACTAAGCCATGAACCTCTTCCTTGCTCAAATGCCCTTCGATAAGTTGAATAGAGGGCCAGTCTTCTGTCATTGCTTTTAATTGATCGTACTGATTTTGATAATAAGGATGAGGTCGAAACTTAATAATCAGTAAAACATCTTCATTAGACTTCCCAAAAGCTTTTTTAAACGCCTCAATCGTAGCAAAAGGATTTTTTCGCTCAAAACCGCTACCCATGTCGAACATGAACAGAAAAATAAATTTTTCTTTAGGTAATCCTAAAGATTCTCTCCTCAACTCGTTGGGCGGTAAATAAATGCTAGGTGGTAATTTGACAACGGGGAGAGGCGAGATATCGGAAATCGTTTCAGCAGTGTAATTGCTGTAAGTCCACACCTCATCAAAGCGATTAAAAGCTCCCATGAAAAAATCAGGAAATACCGGAAGTTCCCAAATCCAAAAACCAATATTATAGCGATTATTAAAATATTCAGGCTCGATACAATTCAACAAGGATTCGTGCGGGTTGGTATGGACGATGTTAATGGGATAAGAATGATCGCTGGAAAAATTGGTGTATGTAGAATCTAAGTTGCGTTGCGAATCTTCTTTGAGATCCTTGATTGTGAAAGGAATGTTAGCTGCTTCTATCGCTCTGATAGTCCCTCGCACACCCCCGCCCAAACCAAACTCGCCACTCACATGACCGATAATATTAACTCCCAACTTAAAATTTGTGTTATTGAACATGATTGAACTCCTAATAACAAATATCTACAGTAAATTAAACTTTTTAAGTCTTAGCAAGCCTGTGGTGTTGTGCTAGTTCAGATTGAACTTGCTGTGTTGTCTGCCGCCAAACTTGGATTTGGGAGTGAGCCACAGCCGTCTCTTCCTGCATCTGATGGATACGAGTTGACCAGTTTGTAGATTGGTTCATTCTGTTTCTAATGATTTCCAACCGATTTTTGATTTTGATGCCTTGAAGTTGAGGACTCAGTAAAGACTTGATTTCTTGAGCTGCTCTTGCTCCTACTTGTTGGGCTGCTTGGGGATTTTCAACAACATACTGCATTAATGATGCTGCATGCTCGATACTGGGATCTGCCCAGTAATTGCCTTTAAAGTAAGGCCCATAATCTTCGGTCAGCGTCACTATGTCATATTTTACCGGAAAACTATTGCCGACATTCATAAATTCCATATTAGATGAGTAGCCAGTAGCGATTACGGGTTTGCCGTAGTACATCGCTTCCGCCATTGTCAAACCAAAACCTTCGGCCCGGTGCAGGGAAACATAGCAGTCGCAATTGGCCACTAAAGCATGAAGTTCTTCTCTCTTTAAATGCCCATCTATAAAGTGAACTGGCCAGCCTGCTGCTTGCGCTTTGAGTTGGTCTCGTTCTTTGGGGAAAAAGTTGCCATTAGAAAACTTGAGTACCAGTAAGACATCTTCATTGGATTGAGCAAAAGCTCGCTTAAATGCCTCCAAAGTAGCAAAGGGATTTTTGCGACCTATGGTACTGTGGAAGTCAAACATGAACAAAAAAATAAATTTGTCTTGGGGTAATCCTAATGCTTCTCTCTCAAATGACGGTTCGGGAAATTCCAGGCTGGACATCATCTTAATCACAGGGACGGGGGATACGGGCGCGATCGCTTCAGCGCAGTAATTGCTATAAGTCCATATCTCGTCAAATAAAGAAAAAGCGTACAACCACCCTGGAGGAAATAGCGGCAGTTCCCAAGCCCAGAAGCCAATATTGTATCGACCTTTAAAGCATTCGCGATCGACCATGTTGAAAACAACGGGTTCTGGCAGAGTATGAATCAGGTTAATGGGATAGGGATTTTGCTCGGAAAAACTTGTGTAGCTGTTATCTAAATTTCGATGCCAATCTACTTTAATATCTTTGAGTGCAAAGGGAATTCCAGCCGCTTCGATCGCTCTGAGAGTGGCCCTCGAACCTTCTCCCAGACCATATTCACCGCTCAGGTGTCCGATAAAATTGATGCCGAAATTAGAATCTATTGTTTGATTTAACATGGTTCGTCTTTTACTTAAGAAATATCTCGTCGAATAAATGCTTGAAAATTCACCGCTATTCTCGTTGAAATTAAGAGTATTTTGCTAACTCTTTCTGTACCTGTAACGCTGTCTGCCTCCAAGCTTGGGCTTGACGAGCCAATAGATCTCTTTCTGTCTGAAGTTCATGGAACCGATTTGACAACTGGCTATGATTGAGATGTGCCATGATAAATTCAAGGCGATTTTTGATTTTTATACCTACAGCTTGAGGATTTAATAAAGACCTGATTTCCTTGGCTGCTATTTTTCCTGTTTTCTGAGCTTCCTGATAATTCTCAAATACAGACTGCATGAGAGACGCAGCATGATCGATATCTGGTTCCGCCCAGACACTGCCTTTGGGGTAAGCTCCATAATCTTCAGTTGTTGTCACCAGTTCGTATTTAACCGGAAAACTATTGCCAACATTCATAAATTCCATATTAGATGAATAGGCGGTTGCTATTACTGGCTTGCCGTAGTACATCGCTTCCGACATTGTTAAACCGAATCCTTCAGCCCGATGCAGAGACACATAACAATCACAACTATTAACCAAGCCGTGAATCTCTTCTTTTTTCAAATGTCCGTCTATAAACTGAAGAGATGACCAACCCTCAGCTAAATCAATTAGTTCCTGCCGGCGTTGCGGAAAAAGATGAGCATTGGCAAACTTGAGAACGAGTAAAACATCTGGATTAGATTTACCAAAAGCTCGTTTAAAAGCCTCAACGGTGGCAAAGGGATTTTTCCGTTCAAAGGAACTCCCGAAGTCAAACATGAATAGAAAAATAAACTTATTTTTGGGTAGGTTGAGGTTTTCTCTTGTTAATAATGGTTGCGGGAAAGCGAGGCTAACAGGAATTTTGAGTACAGGAACCTGGGAGACAGCGGAAAATGCTTCTGCACAAAAATTACTGGTAGTCCAGATTTCATCAAATAAATCAAAAGCCCATTGCCACTCTGAGGGAAAAACAGGCAGTTCCCACAACCAGACACCTATATTGTATTTGCCTTTGAAATATTCAGAACCAATGCCGGGAAAGTATCCTGCTAAAATCTGCTCAACCCAATTTGGGTTGGTTTGGATTATATTGATTGGATATGGGTTGTCGTCGGAAAATTTTTTGTAGCTGGTATCGGAGTTGGGTAGCCAATCTATTTTCAGATCCTTAGCTGCAAAGGGAATTCTGGCTGCTTCTAGGGCTCTGAGATTTCCTCTAGCGGCTTCTGCTAGCCCAAAATCACCGGTTATATGACCGGCTAAATTTACACCCAAAGAATTATTTAGTTGATGATTTAACATTCGTCTTGTTTTTTGCTGAATAGAAATAGCTGAATAGGATTGAAAAACGATTTAATCTATGAAGCCTTCTTAATCAGTAGCCCCAAGGATGTTGTGACATATTGTTCTAACTGAAGCTTTAAGTGTATTCCCGACCAGGGCGGTACGTCTATGTGACGATCGAACGGCCCGCTTCCGGTGTTGTAGTTGAGGACTATTTCGTGTCCTTGGCTTGTCAACTCTGCTGCGAGTCTGTCGATGTCCTGCCGTCGAAACAGTACAGTCTGTTGGTGGTCGATCGTCGCGTCATTAGAAAAAACGTTGAATTCGGTGGTATGTACTGCTATTCCGCCCGGACGCAGACACTTAAGGCTGTTTTTGACGAATTGCAGCCCCAGTTCGATCGAGCCGACGTGCTCGAAAGCGCAAGACGAATAGACAAAATCGAAGCCGACCAAATCAGGAGCTATCTTGTTCATATCTGCCACGCGGTAACTCACCTTGGATGCGAAGCGTTCGGGGGGGCAGATGCCGCGATCATTAAGTGCCTCTAGCGTGGCTGCATATTGACCGGTACCTGCCCATCCCTGCTTAGTGGCTTCCTCTGAATCTAGGTCTGTGGCCACCACTTCGGAGCCTCGCGCAGCCATTACAGCTACTAACGGTTCCTGGCCGACACCAAAACCTAGTCCGCGCCTGCCTGGTGACATCATGCCCGCCTCAGACAGACACTGGAGGATATAGGCGTACTCCCACAGTTTTCGATGAAATATTGGCTCGTGCGGCAGGCGAGTTTCCTCACACCAATAGTAGAAGGCATCCGCTCGACACTGGGCCTCGGTGGCCATTTGCGAGACTGGATTTGTGAGGCTTGGCTCATCGTTAACAATCAATGGCTGATGCTTAATGATAGTTTTCTCAATATTGAAACCCGAGTTTGTCATCATAGCTTGCTTGCAATCTCTTACTAATGGATGGTTAGCGCAGTTTTGCCATTAATGCTACGACGCATCAATTCTTTCCATTCTGCTGAGTTAACTAAGGTATTGGTATCGAGGATCTCTCCTTTTTCTGACGAAAATCTAGCAAAATTTTCTAACCAGTTCAAAACTGTTTCTGTTGTTGAAAAAGGCGTGCACTTCAAGGATTCTTTAAGAAAGTTAGCCATCCCGGCTCTATCGCCTTTGCAATAAGCGTACCACCCCTCCCACAATAAGTCTTTGTACTGCATCTGACTTTTGACCTTAGTTTCTCTAACCCTAGCTGGCGAAAACTTTAATCTTTCCAATTCACTCTGAGCCTGATGGAGTTGTAACTGGGATTGTTCCAATTCACTCTGAGTTTGATGGAGTTGTAACTGGGATTGTTCCAATTCGCTCTGAGTCTGATGCTGTAGTGCTTGAAATTGTTCTAATTCACTCTGAGTTTGGTGCTGGACTGCTTGGAATTGTTCCAATTCACTCTGAGTCTGATGCTGGACTGCTTGGAATTGTTCCAATTCACTCTGAGTCTGATGCAGTTGTAACTGGAATTGTTCCAATTCACTCTGAGTCTGATGCAGTTGTAACTGGGATTGTTCCAATTCACTCTGAGTCTGATGCAGTTGTAACTGGGATTGTTCCAATTCACTCTGAGTCTGATGCAGTTGTAACTGGGATTGTTCCAATTCACTCTGAGTCTG